>NZ_CAAAFS010000224.1:0-19371 GCF_900634755.1 Protofrankia symbiont of Coriaria myrtifolia | reverse complement strand
ACCGTACTTGTAGTGCTTGGTGAGTAGGAACGGCGTGTCAGCGCCCGTCCGTCCCCGGCGCGGACAGCCAATCTGTCGGCCATGTCGTCCAAGCCGACCGCGGGTTTCAGGAGCGCATCGCGAAGACGGGGCTGGTGCTGTCGCAGTTCTGGCCGGACGCGCCGCCTCAGCAGCGTAACTTCCCGATGCGTAATGCGGTGATGTCCGGCTACGGCATCACCACGATCGTCGTCGAGGCGGGAGAACACAGTGGCGCTCGCATTCAGGCCCGGATGGCGGTGCACCACGGCCGGCCGGTGATCCTGGCCGACCTTGTCGTCGACAGCACCGAGTGGGGCAGAGAACTCGTCGGTCGTCCCGACGTCTACGTCGCGTCGTCGATCGCCGAGGTAAGAACCGTGGTCGAACAGCTTGCCCAACGTCCGAGCCAACTGGAAGCGGTTCTCAGCCAGATCGCCGTCTGATGGTCACCCGCTCACCCGCTCTCGACACACTCCGCGACCTCATCGGCAGCACGGAAAGCCCGTTCCTCCGCAATGCCCGATGGGCGCCCGGAGCCACCTGCAGCATCTGCACGGGGATCCCGAACCACGGTCTTTCTTTCGTGCTGGTGGTCATGCTCGTCGTGGCCTCGGGCGACTGTGGGGACACGCGGGTGACTACGACAGATCATGGGTCCGGGTACACTCGGGAAATGCGTAGCACTGAATTTCTCCTCTGTGCCGTGGGGCCTGAATGTCTCGTCTGTTACGGCTCGCCTGGGCGGCTTCCGCCGTTGTGGGAGGAGGCCTTTTCGGGCTGGTGGTGTCACGGTTGAACGGCGCCTCCTGGCCGCCGTTCACAGCCTTCAGCCTCGTCCTCGGCACGGGATGGACCTGGGCCGGTCTGGCCTATTTTTTAGGACGGTCCTGTGCCGCGTCAGCTCTGCGCGCGTCGGTGGCGGCGCTGCTCGGTCTGGTCGCGGCCGTGGTCGCATACAGCCTCAGCGATCTTTCGCGTGGAGTCTACCGCACGGTGGATGAAACAGATCCGCTGTTGGCGACGTACACGGACTGGCGAGGTTTTGTCACCACGACCGGCTTCTGGGTCGTGGTCGCCGTCGTCGTGGCTCCGGTTCTCGGCATCGCCGGGCGGTCGGGACGAGGCTGGCAGACTCGCGCGGTAATCAGCAAACTCCTGATACCGATCCTGGCTCTGACCGAGATGACGCGGCGTCTGGCAACGGAGGCGGGGTTTCAGCCCAGCCCGGTGGCGGTGTATACCTGGGGCGTCGTCGAGGGCTGCTCGCTCCTGGTCGTGATCGTCATATTGGGAATCCGCGCAACCCGGACGCTTCAACGACGCTAAAAGAACGTCCGCGGCCCGGCAACGTGGGCTGAGCACCGCGTATCATGCGATTATGAACGCAGGTCCGGTAACTGTGACAGGTCTCGGTGCCTGGGGCGATCTCAAGGAAAGCCCGGATGGCGGGACGTGGTGCGAGGTACGCGAGTTCGCGCTGCTGTCCAACGGGCGTGAAGTGACGCTCCTGGATGACCGAGGGTGGACGACATCCGCGCCGCTGGACAAGATCTTACTTACCCATATCGTGCGCGACGTCCATAACGTGGTCCTGCCCGACGACGCCGAGGAAATAGGCGAACAGCATGAGTGGCAACGCTTCGAGCAGCGCCTGCGCGAAGCCGGTGTTCTGGCCACTCCGGACGGGCTCCGACTGTTGCCGTACCGCATCATTCTGAGCATTCCCTGAGATTATTCTCGATCTGCGTGCGACCGGGGCCGGCGCGTCGAGCACCCGCACGCGTCAGCCGTCAGCCGTCAGCCGTCAGCCGTCAGCCGTCAGCCGTCAGCCGTCAGCCGTCAGCCGTCAGCCGTCAGCCGTCAGCCGTCAGCCGTCAGCCGTCAGCCGAGGCGGCGGTAGACGGCGGGACTCTCCCCCCGGCCCGGCACGACCAGAACGGTCCCGTGGGTGCGCAGGCCCTCGGGGCCGGTGAAGTCGAGATAGTCGGTCATGGGCTTTCACGCTCCTGCCAGTTGGGGCTCGGCGGTGGACGCGGGCTGCCAGCCCAGCGCGGGGGCGACCTCGGTGGCGATGAGCTCAAGCGCCCGGATCGCCGCGTCCTGCTCGATCACCGCCGGGTTGAACTGGGCGATCAGGTCGGTGGCGACTGGCAGTACCCGTTCCCGGCGCAACTGTTCGATCAGCTCGTCGGGATGGCCGTAGAAGGAGTGGAAGCGGCGCAGCGCCTCCTCGGTGTCGATCCCCGCCGGGAAGGCGCCGCGCACGGAGAACCGCTGGGCGGCCGCGAGGACGTCCGGGCCGATCTGGGCCAGCGCGGTGCGGCGGTCGGCCGCCGGGAAGATGAACCGCGACAGCCCGATGCGCGGCGCCCGCGGCTGCTCCCAGGCGGCGAGGTAGGCGTCCGCCCAGGGCCGCTGCACCTCGTCGGTGGGCTCGTCATAGCCGTAGGTGGCCCGGTTGAGCAGCAGGTTCGAGCCCGCCGCCGCGGCGTACCGCGCACCTGGCTGGCTGAAGACGCCCTGCCAGACCCGGTCGGTGAAGTCGCGGGCGGCCGGCTGGATGGTGAACCCGGGCGCGCCGACCTCCTCGTTCGCGAGCGCCCTGCGCAGTACTGCCAGCCCTTCGCTGGTCAGCTCGCGCCGGTGGGCCACGTCCCGGCCGAACACGGCGTACTCAAGCTCGCTGCCGCCGCTGCCGACGCCGATCTCGACCCGGCCGCCGCTGAGGGTGTCGACGACCGCCACGTCCTCGGCCAGCCGTACCGGGTCCTCCAACGGCAGGACCGTGATCGCGGTGGCGAGCCGGATGCGCCTGGTGCGGGCGGCGGCGTAGGCCAGGAACGTCCACGGTGAGGGCAGGCCACCGCCGCCCAGCGACACGTGGTGCTGGGCCACCCAGCCGACGTCGAAGCCGAGTTCGTCGGCGACGACGAACAGCTCCTGGGCGTTGCGGTAGGCCGCGGTGAAGTTGGTACGTCCCCGGTCGTCGGCACGTCCCTGGACGTGGGTGAGGAAGCCGAGCCGGAAACGCGGCCGGCCGCCGGGTCGATCGGTCATGCGCTGGCGCCTTTCAGGGCCGACTGGGCGGATGCGGATGCGCCTGCCGGAGCCGGGATGGCACCGGCGGGAACGGCGGGCACCGGGACGGCGTCCGCGGGCACCGGGCTGGCGGGGGCCGCGGGGCGGACCGCCGCGGGGACATCCACTCCGAGGACGAGGTCGAGGACGGCCCCGGCGCCGCCGGTGGGGAGTTTGCCGCCGCGCCAGGCCACGTGCTGGTCGGGACGGACCAGCACGTTGTCGGCGCCGTACAGCGCGCGGGCCGACGGATCGGTGAGGTGGACGACCGTGAACGGCAGCGCGCGGGCCGTCGTCTCGGTGACGAACGCCCGCTCCACGGCCCGGTCCGCGGACAGCACCAGCAGCGCGAAGCTGTTGCCGATCCGGTCGTAGAGGGTGTCGCCGTAGGAGTCGACGAAGCCGTCCGGCGCGCGATGGCCCGGGCGCGGGTCGTCCTCGTAGTGGTCCGCGTGCCACGGCGGCTCCGTGCCCGACTGGCTGTCCTCGTACCAGATCACCGCGGATGCGTCGTAACGCTCGTCGAACGTCACACCGGCCGCGGCGAACGGGTTCCGGGCGATGCGGGCGCTGATCTCGGCGCGCCGCGCCCGCGCCTGCGCGCTGGTGTCGGCGTCGTCGGGGATGCCGAGCTCGCGCAGCTCCGCCACCAGTGCCTGCGACTGCCGGCCGCGCTCCAGCGCGTGGTCGGCGACCGCCAGTTGTGCCGGCGGCGCTCCTGGTCGTAGGAGTCCAGCAGGGTGTCGGGTGCCTGGCCGGCGAGTACGGCGGCGAGCTTCCAGCCGAGGTTGGCCACGTCGCCGAAGCCCTCGCCCAGGTTGCCGCCCGGGGTGCGCACGTGGGCGGCGTCGCCGGCCAGCAGCACCCGCCCGCGGCGGAACGTCCGCGCGATCCGGGTGGCGTCGTAGAAGGTCGTCGCCGAGACCAGCTCCAGGTCCAGGTCCAAGCCGAACGCCGCCCGGGCGATGTCGATCAGCTCGGCCTCGGGAGGCTCGTAGCCGAGTGGGTACGGCCCGGCGTACACCCGCCACTCACGGGTGCTCACCGCCGCCAGGAAGCCCGCGGCCCGCTGGTTGAAGACGATGTTGGTGCCGCTGGGCGCCGCGCCGACGACGCCCGTGATGTCACCGGTGCGGACGATGAGCCGCAGCCGTTTCTCGGTGGCGTGCTCGCCCTCACGTTCGATGCCGGCCAGCTTGCGGACCGTGCTGCTGCCGCCGTCCGCGCCGATCACGTACCGTGCCCGGACGGTCCGCCGCGCCGCGCCTACCTCGGGAGAGGCTGTTTCCGGGGAGCCGGCTGTGGGGGAGCCGGCCGCGAGGAGAACAGCCTCGATGCGGTCGGTGTGCTCTCGCAGCGCGTCCAGCCGCCAGCCGCCGGAGACGCTGACGCCGCGTTCGGCCAGATGGGTGAGGAAGACCTGCTGGAGCGCGGTCTGCGGGCGGCGCAGCGCCTCCTGCGACGAGTGGCGGCCGGCGAGTGGCCCGCCGTCGGGTAGCCCGGTGAAGGACGGCTGCTGAGGCTGGCCCAGTTCGTGGCCGACGAGGGAGGTGACCAGGCGGATGCCCCGGTTCCACTCCGGTGGGAAGGTCCACTCGTCCCGGATCCGCTGCAGCAGCCCCCAGCGGCGGAAGTGTTCCACCGTCCGCGGGTTGTGGCCCATCGCGCCGGCCCGGACCAGCGTCGCGGTGCGGGCCCGGTCGACGACCGCGACCTCGACCCCGCGGGCGGTGAGCTCGACCGCGGCCGACAGGCCCACCGGACCGGCGCCGACGATCAGCACGTCGACCTCGCCCGGCGGGGTGGCGGCCGGGACCCGCACGGTGTGGATGTCGCGCCCACCTGTCACCGAGTACGCCGTCACCGACACGGTCATGCCGCACCACCCGCGCTACCCGCGACGCCCGCGACCACGGGCTCGGCGCCGGAACCCGCGTCGACGCCGGCCGCGGCCGCCGCGCGTTCCAGGGTGTGGCGGTTGACGGGGAACGGCAGGCCGAGGTTCTCGCGCAGGGTGCCGCCCTCGTACTCGGTGCGGAACAGGCCGCGCTTCTGCAGCAGCGGGACCACGTCGCCGATGAAGCGCTCCAGGTCGTCGTGGGTGCGGAAGCGCAGGTTCAGGCCGTCTGCCGCGCCGGTCCGGAACCAGTGCTCGATGGTGTCGGCGACGGTGTCCGGGGCGCCGGTGAACGGTGACGGCCGGTACTCGGTGAGGGTCTCGACGACCTGGCGCAGGGTCTGACCGGCCTCGCGGGCCCGCCAGACGATCTCCAGGCCGCGGGTGCGGCCGCCCTTCTCGGCCAGGTGCGCGATGTCGGGGAACGGGGCGTCGAGGTCGTGCTGGCCGAAGTCGTAGGCGCCGAAAGCGCGGCCGAGGAAGGCGAGCTTGCGGTCGAAGTCGTTGTCGGCCTCGAAGATCTCGCGGGAGACGCGGTGCGCCTCCTCGTCGGTGTCGCCGACGACGGGGCTGGCGCCGACGAAGATGACCACGTGGCCGGGTTCGCGGCCGAGCGCGGCGGCGCGTGTCTTGATGTCGCGGTAGTACTCCTGTGCCTGCGGCAGCGACTCGCCGGGGGCGTAGATGCCCTCCGCGATGTGGGCGGCCAGGTTACGTCCCTCCTCGGAGACCCCCGCCTGAAAGATCACCGGCTGGCCCTGCGGCGACCGCGACAGGTTCAGCGGCCCGGCCACCCTGAAGTGCTCGCCGACGTGGTTGAGGGCGTGCAGCCGGGTCGGGTCGAGGAAGACGTCGCGCTCGACGTCGGCGGGGAAGGCGTCGGCCTCGTAGGAGTCCCACAGCCCGCGCACCACCCGCACCGCCTCCAGGGCACGGCCGTACCGGGTGCCGTAGTCGAGGTGCTCGTCCAGCCCGTAGTTGCGGGACGTCTGGGTGTCGAAGCTGGTGACGACGTTCCAGCCGGCGCGCCCGCCGCTGATGTGGTCCAGCGAGGCGAACCGCCGGGCGAGGTTGAACGGCGAGTTGTACGTCGAGCTGGCCGTGCCGACCAGGCCGAGGGCGCTGGTGTGGGTCGCGACCGCCGACAGCAGCGTCAGCGGCTCGAGCCGGTTGAGATAGTGCGCCGGGTAGCTGGCGTTGATGAACTGGCTGTCGACGATGAAGAACGCGTCGAACAGCGCCCGCTCGGCGGTCTGCGCCTGCTGGATGTAGTAGTTGATGTCGACGCTGGCGTTCTTCGGGACACGCTGGTCCTTCCACAGGCCGTGCTGGCCGGGGCCACCGACGCCGTAGGCGCTCAGAGCAAGGTGGAGCTCGCGGGTCATGTCGTTTCCTCTTCGGCGGAAGTCGGCCGGGACCGGTGGGATCGGTGGGATCGGTGGGACCGGTAGGACCGGGGCGGCCGGCGGATCGACGCGGATCAGGCCGGCAGATGGAGACCGGCAGATGGGAGCGGCGGGGAGCAGGAGCGCGGCGGATCTCGTGGTCAGACGTGCAGCAGGGCGCGCAGCGCCTCGCGTTCGGCGCGGGTGGCGGCGGAGCGCAGCGTGGGCGCCGAGCCGACGAGCAGGCGGGTGTAGGGGTGCCGCGGGGCGTTGATGATCGCGCGGGCGGCACCCACCTCGACGAGCTCGCCCTGGTAGAGCACTGCGATCCGGTCGGCGACGCCGGCGACGGACCCGAGGTCGTGCGAGATGAAGATCAGCGCGACGCCGGCGTCCCGCAGCTCCTTGAGAATCTCCAGGACGCCCACCCGGTTGGCGGAGTCGAGCGCGCTGACCGGCTCGTCCAGGATGATCAGAGCGGGCTCGGCGACCAGGGCCCGCGCCACGGCGACGCGCTGGCGCTGGCCGCCGGAGAGCTCCCCGGGCAGCAGGGCGAACAGCTCCTCGTCCAGGCGGACCCGGACGAGGTAGGCGCGGCCGCGGGCGATCGCCTCCCGGCGGGGCACGCCCTGGATCAGCAACGGCTCGATCAGCGACTCCCCGACGGTGAGGTCCGGGTCGAGGCTGCGCAGCGGGTCCTGGAAGACGTACTGGACGACGCCGCGCCGGCGCAGCGCCCGCCACTGCTGGTGGGAGTATCCGGAGACCTCCTCGCCGGCGATGCGGATCCGGCCGCCGGAGGAGCGCACCAGGCCCAGCACCGCCCGGGCGAAGGTCGACTTGCCCGAGCCGGTCTCTCCGATCACTCCGACGGTCTCACCGCGGTGCACCGTCAGGGCGGCGCCGTGCAGCGCCCGGCGCCGCCGGCGCCCCCGCCCGTAGTGCACCTCGAGGCCGGCGACGTCGAGAACCGGCTGGTCGTCGGCAGACACGCCAGTGGCCGTGGACACGTCAGTGGACACCGTCGAGCACCTTCCGTTCCTCGGGGCCGGTCGGGCCGTCCAGGTACCGTTCCAGGCCGTACTGCTCGTGCTCGGCGATCAGCAGCCTGGTGTATTCGTGCCGCGGGCGGTAGAGCACGTCCGCGGTCGCCCCGCGTTCGACGACGTCGCCCTGGCGCATCACCAGGACCTCGTCGCACACCTGCGCGACGACGGCCAGGTCGTGCGAGACGACCACGAGCGCGAGCTCGGTCCGCTCCTGCAGGTCGGCCAGCAGGTCGAGAATCTCGGCCTGCACGGTGACGTCGAGCGCGGTGGTCACCTCGTCGGCGATGAGCACCTGTGGGCCGGCGGCGATCGCCGCGGCGATCAGGATCCGCTGGAGCATCCCGCCGGACAGCTCGAAGGCGTACTGGTCGTAGACCAGTTCGGGGTTGCGCAGGTGCACCGCGGCCAGCAGTTCGACGGTGCGCTGCCGTGCCGCCCGCCGGCCCAGGCCCAGCTTGACCCGGATGACCTCGGCGATCTGCGTCCCGACCTTGACGGACGGGTTGAGGTAGGACGCGGGGTCCTGGAACACCGCGCTGATCGTCGACCCGCGCAGGCCGGTCCACTCGCGGATGGTCAGGCCGGCGATGTCCCGGCCGGCGATCTCGATCGACCCGTCGGACACGGTGAGGTGCTCGGGCAGGATGCCGAGGAGCGCCCGGCAGGTCAGCGTCTTGCCGCTGCCGGACTCGCCGACGATGCCGAGCGCCCTGCCGGGCCGCAGCTCGAACGAGACGCCGTGCACGATCTCACGGTCGTTGACCTCGTCCCGGATCCGTACGTCCCGGGCCACCAGTACGGCGGCGTCCGCCGCGGCCGTCTCGGCCGCCTCCGCCTCCGCCGAGACTGCCTCCGCCCTCCTTGGGGCCGGTGTGCTCGCCGCGGACACCTCGGCGGACGCGGACGCGGGTGTCGTGGGGCCGGCCGCGGCGGGGGCCGTACTGTCGGGAAGGGCCGTGCTGTTGGGAAGGGCCGTGTTCATCGGGCAGCACCTCCGGCGGAGAGCGGTTCGGTGTTGCCGGTGTTGCCGGTGTTGCCGGTGTTGCCGGTGTTGCCGGTGTTGCCGGTGTTGCCGGCACGATGGGCGCGTGCCCGGCGGCTGTTCAGCAGCGCCCGGCCGGCCTCGCCGGAGACGTCGCGGATCGCGTCGGCCAGCAGGTTGCTGCCTCAGACCGTCGCCATGATCAGGACGGCGGGCGCGATCGGGGCCCATGGCTGGTACGCCAGGTAGCCCAGGGCGGAGGCGAGCAGCCCACCCCAGGTCGGTGCCGGTGGCTGCACGCCGATGCCGAGGAAGGTCAGGCTGGAGACGACGACGAAGCCGGTGCCGATGGTGTAAGCCAGCGCCACCGCGATCGGTGGCAGCACCTTCCCCCACACGTGCCGGCGCACGACCAGGCCGACCGACGCCCCGGCGATCAGCGCCGCCTCGACGTACTGGGACCGGGCGACCGCCAGCGTTGCCGCCCGTGACACCCGGTAGAACAGCGGCGAGACGAGCACGCCGACGACGAACATCGCCTGCGGGATCCCGTTGCCGAGCAGCGCGGTGATGGCCACGGCGTACACCAGGAACGGCAGCGCGACGAGGGTGTCGGTGATCCGCAGTGTGCACCACTCGAACAGGCGGCCCAGGTACACCGACAGGATGCCGGGGAGAACCCCCACCACCAGCGCGATCAGCGCGACCTGCAGGGCGCCGAGCACACTGGTGCGGGAGCCGTCGAGCAGCCGGCTGAACACGTCCCGGCCCAGGTAGTCGGTGCCGAGCCAGTGCGACCAGGACGGGCCGGCGAGCGTCTGCGGGCTCGTCTCGAGCGGGTCGTGCGGGGCCAGCACCGGGCCGAGGACCGCCAGCAGCACGATCACGAACAGGACGCCGACGGCGATGCGGCCCGCGTTCAGGCCGAGGATGCGACGGACCATGTCACAACCCCCGCTGCGAGGCCGGGGTGACCCGGGCCAGGATGACGTTGACGATCAGGTTGAAGGTGACGACCAGGACGATCGAGATGACCAGCACGCCCTGGACGGCCGGCACGTCACCGGCCTGGGCCGCGTCGTTGGCGAACCGTCCGAACCCCTGTAGCCCGAAGATCCACTCGGTGACGACCGAGCTGCCGATGAGCATGGGGAACTTCAGGCCGAGCACCGCGAGGGCCGGCCCGGTGCCGTTGCGCAGCACGTGCCGGAAGAAGATCCGCCGCGGGCTCAGCCCCCGCACCACCGCGCCGATCACATAGTTCTCCTGGTAGGCGGCGATAAGGCCGGCCCGCAGCTGCCGGGCGACGTCCGCGACCGTGTCGAAGCTCAGAGCCAGCGCGGGCAGCAGGATGTGGGAGAGCCACGGCCAGGTGCCCGCGCTCGCCGGGACGTACCCGGCGGAGGGGAACCAGCCCAGCCCGACGGCGAAGATCGAGACCAGGACGATGCCGACCACGAACGGCGGCGTCACCGAGATGATCGTGGTGAAGCCGGTGATCGCCCGGTCGATCCAGGTGGTGCGGCGCAGCGCGGCCAGCGTACCCAGCGCGAAGCCGCCGACGATGCCAATGATCAACGCTGCTGTCGCCACCGACAGGCTGATGGACAGGCCGTTGCCGATCAACGTGGCGATGTCGGCGCCGTTGGCCCAGCTGACGCCGAGATCACCGTGCAGGATGTTCTCGAACCACGTCCAGTACTGGGCGAGGAAGGGGCGGTCGAGGCCCCACGCCCGCTCGATCCGGGCGACTGCCTCCGGAGTGGCGCTCTCCCCGAGCTGGATCTGTGCCGGGCTGAGCCCGCTGATCGCTCTCAGCGCGAAGGTCACGAAGGTCGCCACCAGGAAGACGGGAACGAAGATCGAAACTGAGCGGGCGAGGGTGACCAGGCCGCGGCCGGCCGCCCGTCGCGCCCTGGCCACGGCGACCTGTCCACGCCGGTCAGGCACGACCGCGTAGCCAGCCGTGCTCACCGCCATGGGTTGCCTCCTTTCTTCGGGTCGGAATTCTCGTCGGGCTGGGCTGCTTTTCAGCCGGAACGGATGTCGTCGGGCTGGGCTGCCGGTATCCGGTATCCGGTATCTGGATTACTGGGATCTGGTCTACGGATCGCTGGGATCCGGACTACGGGATGTGGCGACCGGTGAGATCAGGGCATATCTGGCGGATGCCCTAGTCACCGATGGTGACGCCGGTCCAGTCGATGTGGCCGGGGTTGCGGGGCAGGTTGGAGATCGCCTTGTTCTTGGCGAACAGGTTCGGCGAGGAGTGGGTGAAGATCAGCGCCTGGCTCTGCAGCCCCGCGCGGGTGGCCTCCTGCAGGACCTGCGGGTATTCCGGCGCGTCCAGCGGCGTCCCGCGGACCTTCGCGATCGCCTCCTCGAACCCCGCCGGCTCGTACGGGGAGCTGAGGTTCAGCGGCCCGTCCGGCCCGAAGTGCGCGGTGAGGGTCTGGGCCGCGGAGTCACGGCCGGTCGTGCCGTACAGCGAGAACGTCAGGTCCTTGGCGAAGAACGGCGTCGCCCAGTTCTTGTCAATCTTGATGTTGACGGTGATCCCGATCGCCGCGAGCTGCGACTGCACGATCTCCGCCTGCGGGTTCTCCGTGGAAATGACCAGGTCCAGCTTGATCTGGCCGGGCTGGTAGCCGGCCTCGGTAAGAAGCTGCCTGGACTTCTCGGGGCTGTAGGGGTATAGGTTCTTCGACTTCGGGTCGTAGGCGACGTAGCCCTCCGGGAACGGCTGGTCGGTCGCCTGGCCGTAGCCGAAGGTGAGCTTGCCGACGTACTCCTGGCGGTTGATCGCATACCGGACGGCGTCGACGACCTTCGGGTTGTTGAACGGCGCCTTGTTGATGTTCAGGCTGATGTTCGAGGCGTTGAAGCCGGGCTGCACGAAGACGTCCAGGCCGGCGGCCGTGGCGGCCTTGGCCTGGCTCGGCGATTGCCCCAGGTCCGCGAAGTTGTAGACACCCGTCTGCAGGCCGGAGACCACGGTGGCCGCGTCCGGGGCCGAGACGAGCTCGACCCGGTCGATGTGGATGTTCGCCGCGTCCCAGTAGTTCGGGTTCTTCTTCAGGACGGCCTTCGTGCCGGGAATCAGCTGCTCGATGATGAACGGCCCGGCGCCGACCGGGTTCTGGTCGAGCTTCGCCGGGTCGGCCGCGGCCTGCGGGCTGGCGATCTGCAGCACGCGCTCGCCGAGCAGGAGCGGGATCTGGTGGTCGACCTGCGTGAGGTGGACGACGGCGTCGAGGTCGCCGTTGGCAGTGACCGACCTGATCGAGGTGAGGTCACCGAACAGGGCCGAGTTCTTCTGCGTCTTGGCCCGCTCGATCGCGTTCTTGACCGCCTCGGCGTTGACCGGGGTGCCGTCGCTGAACGTCAGGTTCGGCCGCAGGTGGAAGGTGACCTCGTCACCGGCATCGTTGTAGGTCCAGCTCTGGGCCAGGTCCGGGACCGCGTTGCCCTTGTCGTCCGTCCTGGTCAGGGATGCGTAGACCAGGGCGAGCTGGCGGAACTGGGCACCGCTGCCGGAGACCACCGGGTCCCAGTGGCTCGGGAAGTAGGAGGTGGCCCACTTCAGGGTGGCCGAGCCGCCGCTGCCCGCGGTGGAGCCGGTGCCCTGGCTGCCGCAGGCGCTGACCAGCAGGGCCGCAAGCGCCAGCAAGGCCCCGAGGACCGACCCACGCCTGAAGCGGCGGACGGACGACAGGTGTCGCTCGGAGATCATAATCTTCTTTCTCTGGTCGGGCTCCGGTGAGACCGGATCGTGGGCCGGGCGGGCGGTGCCTGACGGGGCGGTGCCGCGCGGGATGTTGTGTGCGGCGCAGGCCGCGACCTGCGGAGACGGGCTCAGGAGACGAGGAGCGACGCCGCACCCGCGGGGTCGGAGGCAGCGGCGGGGGCGGGCGCGGAGCCGGTGTCGGCGGCCGGGGCGTCGGCGGTGTCAGCGGTGTCGGCGGCCGCGGTGGTGGCGGCAGGCTGTTGCGGCTGGCGGCTGGCGGCGGGCCGCGGTGTACCGGTTCTCCGGGACGGGCAGGCCGAGGTTGCCGCGCAGCGTCGTCGACTCGTACTCGCTGCGGACGACACCGCGTTCGCGCAGGATCGGCAGCACCTGGTCGATGAACCGGGCGAACTCGCTGGGCACCGTCACACTGATGTTGATGCCGTCGAAGCCGCCGCCGTCGAACCAGCGCTCGATCTCGTCCGCGACGGTGCGCGGCGAACCGACGAAGGGCGAGCGCTGCTCCTGGAGCTGGTGTTCGACCACCTGACGCAGCGTGAGGTTTCTTTCCCGGGCCAGCTTCTTGATCTTCTCTGCATGGGTCCGGAAGCTGCGCGCGCCGACGTCGCCGACCTCGGGGAACGGCGCGTCCAGGTCGTACTGGGAGAAGTCGTGCCAGCCGAAGGGGCGGCCGAGCTCGGCCAGCGCCCGGGCGAAGCTCTTCGCGCCGAGGATCGCGTCCTCCTTGGCGCGAGCCTCCTCGTCGCTGTCGGCAATGATCGGGAAAATTCCCGGGACGACGAGCAGATGCTCGGGGTTGCGCCCCCTGGCCGCGGCCCGCGCCCGCAGCTCACTGCGGAACGCCCGCGCCTGCTCGAGCGTCCCGGCATGGGTGAAGATCGCGTCGGCGATGCTCGCGCCCAGGTCACGGCCTTCCTCGGAGTCGCCCGCCTGGAAGATGACCGGCTGGCCCTGGGGGGTGCGCTCCAGGTTGAGCGGCCCGACCACCGAGAAGTACTCGCTCCTGTGGTGCAGCGCGTGCTGGCGGCTGCGGTCGAAGAACACGCCGCGTTCCTTGTCGCGCGGGAAGGCGTCGGCCTCGTAGGAGTCCCACAGCCCCTGGGCGACCTGAACGTGTTCGAACGCCCGCCCGTAACGGGTCTCGTAGTCGTAGTGCTCGTCGCGGCTGTAGTTGCCCGCCGTCCCGGCGTCACCGCTGGTGACGACGTTCCAGCCGGCCCGGCCGCCGCTGATGTGGTCGAGCGAGGCCAGCCGGCGGGCGACGTTGAACGGCTCGTTGTAGGAGGTGGTGATCGTACCCACCAGGCCGATGTGGCTGGTGTGCACGGCGATCGCGGACAGCAGCGTCAGTGGCTCGAGCCGGCTGAGGTAGTGGTTCGGCGAGTCCGGGGTGATGAACTGGCTGTCCACGATGAAGACGTGGTCGAACTTCGCGGCCTCCGCCTGCCGCGCCCGGGCGATGTACCAGCGGACGTCCACGCTGGCGTTGCCCGGGATCTCGGGGCTCAGCCAGGTGTTGTGCTGCCCCGGGCCGCCGACTCCGAGGAGGACGGCGCCCAGCTTGAGCGTACGAGCAGACATGCGGTGAGACCTTCCTGGTAACTGGGCGGCGAGCGCGCTGGGACGGCCCGGCCGTCAGGCCGGCGCTGGTTCCGGCACGACGGGCACGCTGATGGGGCGGGAAGGGCTGGTGGAGCAGGGTGGGAAAGGGCGCCCCGTGCCGCCCGCCGGGCGGCGGTCACACGGCAACCGGTCGGGTCAGCAACCGGGTGGGGTCAGGCGACCGCGCGGCTCGACGACCGTGCATGCCGATGGGAACGGTGGCACAGGGTGACGACGCTGCGGATCAACGGCGATGCGAGGCAACGACAGCGCAGAGTCGCGGCCCGACCGGATTCAGCGGGCGGATCGGGTCAGCGACAGCGGGTCGCCTGGCTGCGCGCAAGGTCGAGCCAGCGACAACACGTGAGCAGCACGGTGGCCGACTGGGTCATGCCGATGAGCATGGGGCGTGCGCGACCGGATGTCCAACAATGCTTCGTGATGGCGATTTATCGCATCTCGCGATGGATTTTTCACCAACCCGACAAACACAGTAGGTTTGCCCGATAGCCTGGCTACCATGAGACGGACTCTGGACATCGCCCCACTGCGCAGCTTCGTAGCTGTCGCGGACTGTGGCGGTTTTCAGCGAGCGGCGGCGTCTCTGCACCTCAGCCAGGCAGCGGTGAGCCAGCATGTGCGCCGCCTCGAATCCGCGACGGGGCGATCCCTGGTCGAGCGCCAGGGGCGCGGCTCCCGTCTCACCCGCGACGGTGAGCACCTGCTCAGCCAGGCGCGGCGCATCCTGACCCTGCACGACGAGACCCTGCACAGCTTCGGCCTGGGTACCGAGGAGGCGGTGGTCATCGGTTCGACCGAGCACGGCGCGGCCCATCTGCTGCCGTTCCTCGCCACGGTACTGACGCAGTCGCTGCCCCACTGCCACGTCCGGTTCCGCATCGACCGGGGCACCAAACTGCGCGAAGGGCTTGACGCCGGCCGGGTTGACCTGGCGTTACTCCTCGGCCCGGCCGACGACCCGCGCGCGCGGCCGGTCGGCGAGCTGGAGCTGATCTGGTACTCCGCCCCCACCTGGCGGCGGCCGTCGCCGGCGCAGCCGATACCGGTGGTCGCCTTCGACCAGCCCTGCGCGCTGCGCACCCGAGCGCTGGAGACCCTGTCGCTCCACGCGATCCCCGCGGTGATCGGCGCGGAGGCCATCCAGCTCGCCGGCGTGCAGGCAGCGGTCGGGGCCGGTCTCGGGGTCGCGCTGATGGCCACTCTGGGCCAGACTCCCGAGGGGCTTGTCGCCCGCGACGACCTGCCCAGGCCGGCGCCGCTGCCGCTGGCCGTCTGGTCCCGGCACGGCCTGTCCGCAAAAATCGCGCAACGCGTCGCGGAGGCGTTACAGCAACTCCTTACGCAGGCCGCGGCAAAGACCATCGTCACAAACCTGGAACTCGCCAAAGGCGCCTAACTCCATACCCAGCCCCCCGCTGCTCCCCGCACCGGAACGAGTACGTAAGTGGTTGCTGTAGTAGCCACCTGTTCCCTCATTGTTATGATCGCCTTCCTCATCTTCCGGTGTCAGGGTCGGGGCGGGGTCTGGCGGCGTGGCCGTGAAAGCGGCGCCGTGCGCGCACATATATGTTGCGGCTATGTTCGCCGTGACTACGTCACGACGTCACGGACTGTCATCGCGGGGTCCGGCGGTCGGAGACCGCCCGGCTTCGCGGCAGGCGCGGAGGCGCGATTTCCGCGGATGTCCGAGCGTCTCACCGGTTACGGCGGCCGGTGGGCACGGCCGCAGAGGCGATTTCCGCGGGCGTCCGAGTGTCCCGGTCAGGTGCCATGTAGGCGGCGAGGTGCTCGCCGGTGAGGGTGCGGCGGGCGGCGACGAGGTCGGCGGGGGTGCCCTCGAAGACGATCCGGCCGCCGTCGTGGCCGGCGCCGGGACCGAGGTCGATGATCCAGTCGGCGTGCGCCATGACCGCCTGGTGGTGCTCGACGACGATGACAGACTTGCCGGCGTCGACGAGCCGGTCGAGCAGGCCGAGCAGCTGCTCGACGTCGGCGAGGTGCAGACCCGCGGTCGGCTCGTCGAGGACGTAGATGCCGCCCTTCTCAGTCATGTGGGTGGCCAGCTTCAGGCGCTGCCGCTCGCCGCCGGACAGGGTGGTGAGCGGCTGGCCGAGGCTGAGATAGCCGAGCCCGACGTCGGCGAGCCGGCCGAGGATGGTGTGCGCGGCCGGCGTGCGCGCCTCGCCGGCACCGAAGAACTCCGCGGCCTCGGTCACCGACATCGCGAGCACCTCGCTGATGTCGCGGCCGCCGAGGTGGTGTTCCAGCACCGACGCTTCGAACCGTTTCCCCTCGCACTCCTCGCAGGTGGTGGCGACGCCGGCCATCATCGCCAGGTCGGTGTAGATGACCCCGGCGCCGTTGCAGGTGGGGCAGGCGCCTTCGGAGTTGGCGCTGAACAGCGCCGGCTTCACGCCGTTGGCCTTTGCGAACGCCCTGCGGATCGGGTCGAGCAGCCCGGTGTACGTCGCCGGGTTGCTCCGTCGCGAGCCGCGGATCGCGCCCTGGTCGATCGACACCACACCCGCGCCGGCTGGCGCCGTCAGGTAGGGCAGTGAGCCGTGCACGAGCGAGCTCTTGCCGGAGCCGGCGACGCCGGTGACGACGACAAGCACCCCGAGCGGGATGTCGACGTCGACGTCGCGCAGGTTGTGCGCTGACGCGCCGCGGATCGCGAGCCGGCCGGTGGGCGTCCGCACCGTCTCCCTGAGGGTGGCCCGGTCGTCGAGATGGCGGCCGGTGAGGGTGCCGCTGGCCCGCAGCCCCTCGACGGTGCCCTCGAAGCAGACGGCGCCGCCCGCCGCACCGGCACCGGGGCCGAGGTCGACGACGTGGTCGGCGATCGCGGTCGTCTCCGGCTTGTGCTCCACGACGAGCACCGTGTTGCCCTTGTCCCGCAGCCGCAGCAGCAGGTCGTTCATCCGCTGGATGTCATGGGGGTGCAGGCCGGTGGTGGGCTCGTCGAAGACGTAGGTGACGTCGGTAAGCGAGGAGCCGAGGTGACGGATCATCTTGACGCGCTGCGCCTCGCCGCCCGACAGCGTGCCCGACGGCCGGTCGAGCGAGAGGTAGCCCAGCCCGATCTCCACGAACGAGTCGAGGATCCGTCGCAGCGCCGCGAGCAGCGGCGCCACCGACGGCTCGTCGAGGCCGCGGACCCATCCGGCCAGGTCACTGATCTGCATCGCGCACGCGTCGGCGATGGTGATCCCGCCGATCCGTGACGACCGGGCCGCCTCGCCCAGCCGGGTGCCGTCGCACTCGGGGCAGGTGGTGAACGTCGTCGCCCGCTCCACGAAGGCGCGGACGTGCGGCTGCAGCGCGTCGACGTCCTTGGACAGGAACGATTTCTGGATCTTCGGGATCAGGCCCTCGTACGTCAGGTTGACACCGTCGACTCTGATCTTGGTTGGCTCCTTGTGGAGGAGGTCGTGGAGCTCCTTCCTGGTGTACCTGCGGATCGGCTTGTCCGGGTCGAGGAAGCCGCAGCCGCTGAAGATGCGGCCGTACCAGCCGTCGACGCTGTAGCCGGGGATCGTGAGCGCACCCTCGTTGAGCGACTTGCTGTCGTCGTACAGCGCGGACAGGTCGAAGTCGGTGACCGTTCCCCGGCCCTCGCAGCGCGGACACATGCCGCCGGCGCGGGTGAAGGTCTGTGTCACGGTCCTACCGGCACCGCGTTCGACCGTGATCGCACCGCTCGCCCGGACCGAGGGGACGTTGAACGAGAACGCGTTGGGCGGGCCGATGTGCGGCCGTCCGAGCCGGCTGAACAGGATGCGCAGCAGCACGCCCGCGTCGGTGGCGGTGCCGACCGTGGAGCGGGCGTCGGCACCCATCCGCTGCTGGTCGACGATGATCACGGTTGTCAGCCCCTCGAGCACGTCGACCTCGGGCCGTGCCAGCGTCGGCATGAAGCCCTGTACGAAGGCGCTGTACGTCTCGTTGATCAGCCGCTGCGACTCCGCGGCGATCGTGCCGAACACCAGTGAGCTCTTGCCCGCGCCGGAGACGCCGGTGAACACCGTCAGCCGGCGTTTCGGGATCTCGACGCTGACGTCCTTGAGGTTGTTCTCGCGCGCGCCCCGCACCCGGATCAGCTCGTGACTGTCGGCAACGTGCGGTGCGGACGGCCGCGGGCCCGTCCTTATGGCCGTGCTCATCGTGTCTCCATGTTCGGCACTCGTCATTCGGCACCTGTCATTCGGAACTCGTCGGTCGGACCTGCCATTCGGAACCCGTCGGTCGGGGAGCGCGGGTCGTGGCCACGATCGCCGGCCGGCTCAGCGCAGCTCCTGGATGCGGATCAGGTTGCCCGCGGGATCGCGGACGGCGCAGTCGCGAACGCCATACGGCTGCTCGGTCGGCTCCTGGACGACCTCGGTGTCGCCGGCCTGCAGCCGCGCGAAGGTGCCGTCGAGGTCGGCGGTGGCCAGCAGGATGCCGGCGTAGGTGCCCTTGGCCATCATCTCGACGATGGTGCGGCGCTCGTCGTCGGTGACGCCGGGGTCGGCGGCCGGCGGCGTCAGGACGATGGACGTGCCGGGCTGGTCGGCGGGGCCGACCGTGATCCAGCGCATCCCGCCGTATCCGACGTCGTTGCGGACCTCGAAGCCGAGGGTGTCGCGGTAGAAGGCCAGGGCGGCGTCCGGGTCGTCGTGCGGGAGGAAGCTCGCGTGAATGGTGATGCCCATGGCGGTCACGCTAGGTGCGGCTCGCGGGCCGGCGCTTCTCGATTCCTGATCGGTCTGGTCACCTGTCTCGCCACGCAGGACGGCATCCCCGCCGTCACGTGCGCCGCCTGGCGCCGATAGACGCTGGGCGGCACACCGACCAGCTCGGTGAAGCGACTGCTGAAGGTGCCCAGCGACGAGCAGCCCACCGCGAAACAGACCTCGGTGACGCTCAGGTCGCCACGACGCAGCAGCGCCATCGCACGCTCGATACGCCGCGTCATGAGGTAGGCGTACGGCGACTCGCCGTAGGCGCGCCGGAACTCGCGGCTGAGATGCCCGGCCGACATGTGCGCGCCGCGGGCGAGCGCTTCGACGTCCAGCGGCCGCGCGTACTCCCGGTCGATCCGATCGCGGACGCGGCGCAGCCGGGCGAGATCGCTCAGGCGCTGTGCCGCGGCGGGTCTGCTCGTCACCTGCGAAATCGTGCCACACCGCAAGGTCGCTGCCCCCGGAGCTGTCGGAAGGCCTCGAGTTCGATCTGATCGTCCTCGTCGACCCGGAAACGTTCGGTAACGGTATCGAAGGAGCGGTCGACCGCTACGTCGCGATGACCCGAGCGACCCGGCAACTCGTCATCCTCACAAGCTCCTGACGCCGGCCAGAACAACATGATCATCATTGGATGATTGTGAAGGGCTCAAGGATGTGAGTCTGGTGCTGTCATAACGACAGCGGATTCACATCCTTGTCTTTTTGCTGCTTATCCCCAGGGCCCGTTGTTGCTGTCGGTTCCTGCTCGTAGTGCCGCCAGTTGCTGGCGGCACTGGGCGCGTTTGGTGTCCACCGGGTTCGCGGGGTCGTGGTAGGTAACGCCGTGGTAGTGGCCGACGACCGCGTCGGAGGGGGTGTAGT
>NZ_CAAAFS010000223.1:0-8459 GCF_900634755.1 Protofrankia symbiont of Coriaria myrtifolia | reverse complement strand
TCAAGTGCAGGCCGTGGGTTTCCATGGCGAGTGAGGCGAGGCCGAGGGTGTCGGCGAAACCGGCGAGGCGTTCGTCCACACTGATGATCAGAGCGGCGGACAGGCCGATGATGTCGGTGACCCGGCGGAACGTCGGGGTGTTGGCGACCAGGGCGCAGGCCGGGTGGCAGCGCCGCTTGTGGCTGCCGGGGAACGGCCGGTCTGGTGGCTGGCCGATGCCCGCCCACAGCCGTTGGTGGCGGCCGGCCCAGATGTTGAGGCTGGTTCCGGGCCCGTGGTTGCTTTCCAGCCAGTGGAAGCGGGCCTGGACTGCCCAGAGGTCCGGACGCGCGGCCAGGTCGGTGAGCATGACGCCGAGGCAGTCGGGCTGGCGGAACACTATGTCGGCGTCCACGAACCACAGGTGGGACGCGTCTTCGTGGGCTTGGACGAAAGCGCGCAGCACGTCCCCGTGGCTGTTGACTGTCGAGTCGGCTGCCGGCCAGGGTGATCGTTCCCATGTCGCGGGGAGTTCGCGTACCGCGTTCCGCAGGTTGTCGAGTCCTTCGTCGGTGGAGTGGTTGTCGATGACGGTGATGCGTAGCTCGCCGTCGTCGATCCGGTGCTGATGTGTTCTGATCAGGGTGCGTAGCGCAAGTTCGGTGAACTCCGAGCTGTTGTGGTTGATGATGCAGGCGTCAGTGAGGGCTGCTGCCATGGCCTCGTTCCCGGTTTCCGCTGTGAGTGGCTGGCCGTCTCGCCAAGGCTGCCTGACGAGGGCTCGCTCGCGTCCAGCGGCCCCACGGCAGACCCGCGGATCGAGTCGGTTTCCGTGACTGCGCGGAAGGTGGTCACGCGGAGCGCGACATCGGGGGTTTCCTGCTCGGCCCTCGGGCGGCCCGAGCAGGAAAGGAGCGAGCGGTGACGGCGACGGTTTCCGCCGGCCGCTCCCGGCAGCCATCGTTGGAAGATCGAGAGGGCGATCCGGCTGGTTCGAGGGTTATCGCCTGCTGGCCATCCGTTACGAAAGCAACGATCACAACTTCCTCGGGTTTCTCTCCCTCGCAGCCGCACTGATCTGCTGGAAGAAACTCCCCACGTGAGGCACCCTCTAAGTACGCTGCGGCCGCTGCTCATCGCCGCGGATCAGAACAGGGACGATTCCCCTCTCTCCCAGGCAGTCATGATCGTCTCGGTGGCGCGGGCCTCGACGGCCATTGCCGCCCGCGCGCCGAAGAGCAGGTCGGCAGCGAGGCCGGGCTCGGCCCGCACGAGGCCGGTGGCAAGGGCGTCGGCGGCCACCGTCTGGTGGTGGGCGTCCGCCACGACGTGCGTGTCGAAGAACAGACGGGCGGCCGGGGGCAGGCCGTGGCGGCGCAGGGCGGCGCTGTAGGCACTCATCGGCCCGACCGAGGTCATCTCGAACACGGCGAGATGACCGACGAGCGCGGCCCGGTGCTCGCGGTGCAGGCCGAAGAAGGACGGCACGTTGACGGTGGCGAGCGTGGTGGCCGGGACACGGTCGAGGTAGGCCCCGTACGCAGGGTCCAGCCCCAGGGCGCGCAGAGTGAGGCCGAAGAGGGTCTGGTGCATGTCCCGTTGGACGCCGTGACCGTACTCGTCGGTCTGGATCTCGACCAGCGCGGCCTTCGCCGCGCCGGCCAGCCGGGGAATCGCCCACGAGTGCGGATCTGCTTCCTTGAGCTGGAGCAGGGAGCGGTGGACGGCGAACTCACGGAACTGGCCCAGCGAACCGCGTTCGGCGAGATACCCCGACAGCGACGGGCCGCTGGGAGCGTCGACGATGCGGCGCAGCGCGCCCGCGATCCCGTCCACGAGGAGGTCGCCCGGCTCGGTGCCGGGGGTGGCGAGGCCCACGTCCTCCCGCAGCCGGGCCAGGAGATCGCGCTCCAGGAGCCGGCGCAGTCCCAGCAGCGACGGCTCCCACTCCCAGCCGTCCGCCACATCGGCAAACCCGCGGTAGTGCAGCTCGTAAAGGCAGTACAGGGCGAGGGTGGCGTCCTCACCGAACAGGGCGTCATCGTCGGCCGCGGGCACCCTGTCCACGGCATGGACCGGCCCGGCCAGAGCGGTGGTCAGAACGGCGCTGAGGGTGCCCCGCGGGCGCGGCAGGGAGCGTGGCCCGAGCTCGGCCGGGCTGAGAACGTCGCCGTAGCCGGCACCGTTCGGCCCGTGGAAGGCCGTGGTCACGGGTCGGGGGCGGGAGGCGGTCACGCCGGCACCGCCACGGCACCCGCACTGAGCACCTGGGCCAGAACCACCGAGTCCCTCCCGGGCGGGTACGCACGGCTGTGGTCACGGATCCAGGTGACACCGGCGAGCAGATAGCCCTCCTGATGGAAGAATGCCTGCCCGGCGGCGGCAAGGGACTGGATGCGCCGCCACACCTCGGGGTCGCGGCAGTAGGGGCCGAACCTGATCGGGCGCGTCACCCAGTCCACCAGCCGGTACCCACGGCGGGTCGCCTCCGCCAGGACGCCGAGCGGATCGGAGATCGAGGCGACCATCACCATCACCAGATCGAAGGAGCAGCCCAGGAGCCGGCGGGTCACCTCGGCTCCCCGCGCCCCGCCGTACAGGTCGGGAGCACCCGGCCGCCGCGGCTGCCCCGGCAGGTACGGGGGGTTGGCGACCGCACAGCGCTCCGTTGCCCCGCTGGCATAGCGGAAGAAGTCCCCGAACTGGACGGTGTAGTTCACCGGCCCCTTCAGCTCCGTCAGCCGGCGGGCCGACCGGAATGCGTCGGGGTCGCGCTCAAATCCACGGACCCGTGCCGACGTCTCCGATCGGCCGACGGCCTCCAGCAGCGGGATCCCGGTACCCGCCCCCAGCTCCGCCACACCAGCGGCGGTGTAGGGACTCAGCTGTGCGCAGGACAGCAGGCGCTCGACGCACCACGAATAGAAACTCGACTCCACCGGGTCATAGAAAGCCATGTCGCTCCTGCCACAGGTCGACCGGAGGCGAGCCGCCCGGGCGGAACGGGCCCCAGGGCCGGCAGACACCGCCGCTGTGCGCTCACGGCCAGATACCCGCCCGGCTCCGCCTTAACCGGGTGCCCCTTGACCGGGTGCCAACTTGACCGGGTGTCAACGCCGGGACGCGCGTGCGCGGCGCCCAGCTCCCCACCGGCCGGAGCGTGGAGGCGCCCGTCAACGGCCGGAACGGTTCGGCAACCATGAAGCCGCAGTTGCGCCGGGAAGGCCCGCCGTCAACGCTGTCACATTCGTCAGAATCATCCGGTCGTGCCTGGAAATCCTCCGGTGGAGGCGTCCTTCGAAGTCGTTCTGAAGTGCCCGAAGCCACCGGTTGCCGGCCATTAAGACCACCGACAACCGGCGAATGCGGCAGCGCCCGACAGGCCCTCCTGCCGCGCTCAGGATCGAAAGCGCGAAGCCGGACAGCCAGATCGGCCTCATTCGAGAAGAAATTCATGATACTTCCGGATGTGACGGACCTCTCACGTTATAACGCCCCGCTGCGGGAAGGCATCCCTGGACACGGGCGCGTCGCTCGGAGCAAGAGCAAGGCCCAGCCGGGCTACCGCTACCAGACTGATTCGAGGAGTTCGGTGTGGTCATTCGCCACGCAGCCGAGATGTCCCTACCCGAGGCTGATTCGACACCCGCCGTGCTGATCGTGCTGGCCATGGCCGCCGTGCTCGGCTACACGGTTGCGCTGGTCGTCGACCGGACAGCCCGCCGGGTCGGGCGCCGTTCGGCAGCCGCCGCCGACCTGGCCCAGCGCGGCCGACGCCCGGCCCGCCTCACCCTCGTCCTCGTCGCCCTGCTTGTCGCGCTGAACGCCATGCCCGAACAGACCTGGACCGGGGCCATCGTCCGGCTGCTCGGCCTGGTCTTCATCGGCGGCGTCTCCTGGCTGGTGGCGGTGCTCACGTTCCTCCTCGAGGACCTGGCCCTGGCCCGCTACCGGATGGACGTCGCCGACAACCGGCACGCCCGCCGGGTGCATACGCAGGTGACCCTGCTGCGTCGCATCACGGTGGTCGTCATCACCGTCATCGCCGTGGCCTCGATGCTGATGACGTTCCCCAGCGTGCGCATCGCCGGTGCCAGCATCGTCGCGTCCGCCGGAATCGTCGCCATCGTTGCCGGCCTCGCCGCACAGACCTCGTTGGCGAACGTGTTCGCCGGGCTGCAGCTCGCCTTCACCGATGCCATCCGGGTGGACGACGTGGTCGTCGTGGAGGAGGAATGGGGGCGTATCGAGGAGATCACACTGACCTACGTGGTCGTCCACATCTGGGACGACCGACGCATGATCCTGCCATCGACGTACTTCACCACCACGCCGTTCCAGAACTGGACGCGCCGGGAGGCGGCCGTGCTCGGCGTGGTCGAGCTGGACCTGGACTGGTCGGTGCCGGTAGAGGAGATGCGGGCGGAGATGCACCGGATCCTGGACGCCACCGCCCTGTGGGACGGCCGGGTCTCGGTGCTCCAGGTAACCGACGCGGTCGGTGGATGCGTGCGGGTCCGGGTGCTGGTCAGCGGTAGCGACGGACCGACCGTGTTCGACCTGCGTTGCCACGTCCGGGAGTTGCTCGTGCGATGGCTGCGACAGCGGCACCCGGCGGCGCTGCCAAGGACACGGCTCGAACACGAGCGGAGCGGCCCGGTGTGGTGGGACGGCGAGCATGACGGCCACGGGAAGGGGGTGTACGGGCCGGCGCAGCGGCGCGAATCCGACCCGACCACTGCCAGGGTCGCGGCCGCCGATCCGGCCACCACCAGCGCGCGGATGGACATCCGCGCGCATCCCGAGGAAGCTCACCCCGACGCCCGCCTGTTCGGGGGCAGTCCGGATGCGGCTGAGCGCTCCCGGGCGTTCAGCGAGACCGATGAGAACGGCTCACACCGGCCGCCGTCCTAGAGGGAAAGTCATCTCTTCGGTCGGCGAGCCGGGCCCTGGCTGACCCCGTCGAGGAACACCTACGACCGCCCGGACCCGGCTCTCCGCTGTTGTCAGGCATGCGGCCGGCCCTGACGCCATCACTGCCAACGGCGGCCAGGGGAGTGGGCAACCGCGTCAGGTCATCTGCGTCCCACAAGGTGGAACACCCGGCTGAGCTGTCGGTAGGGATCACGCCGGCTGGCCTCAAGTTCCACCTCGGCGATCCTGGTCAGCTCGTCCTCGTCCTCGTCGAGGGTCATCCAGTCGGTGAACAGCCACACGCCATACCAGGCCAGCGGGCGGACTCCGTGATCAGCGAACATGCTGGAGAGTTCCTCGACGGTGTCGGCACGCGTGTTCAGCCCCAGCACTCCGCGCTCCCCACGGGCGTGGAAGGCGGCCTGCGCGTCGTCCCACCGACGCTCCAGCGCAGGGCGGACGGCAAGGGTCGCCGCGTTGAGTGCCATCACCGAGACGATGCCGTCCACGGCGGTGCACGCGCACAGGGCCTCGATCATCGGGGCCGGCTCAGGCAGATACATCAACACGCCGTGGCACAGCACAGCGGCAAATCGTCGGCCCTGGGTCAGCGAGGGCGCCTCCTCGCCGCTTCCCAGCACCAGCCGAACACGATCGCGAACATCGGCTGACTCGGCGGCCAGACGCCGCTCCGCGGCGGCAAGCATCGCCTCGGACGAGTCGAGCAGGACGGTCTCATAGCCCAGGCGGGCCAGGGGAAACGACTGGTGTCCGGCGCCTCCGCCCACGTCGAGCACGGCTGCCGGTGGCGGCGGCAGGTGATCCATCAGGTGGCGGTGCAGGACATACGTGCGCACCCGACCCTTCACCGTCGCGTACGCGCCCTCGACGAACCGGTCCGTCAGGCCAGCCCAGACATCCTCGGTCACGACAACCATCCTGCCTGTACCCACTCCTGCGATGACGCCCGGTCCGGGCTGTCCGCTTGGCGATCCCTCAACGGCGTGGTGCCCGGGTTTTCCGCGTCGCCGGCCGCGTCCCCGTGCGGGCAGGGTGCGGCTCCAAGTCGCGGAAACAGCGGGATGTCGGCGCCCAGATCTTGAAAGATGATCTTCACGTATACCTTTTGTCGGCTCTATCTCCCGAGGTCCCCCGACCCACCCTGTGGAGGCGAGATGGCGCGGCCGCCTCGCCCGCCCGCCTCGATCCGCCAGCGTCCGTTCCGGGGACTGCTGCTGAAGGCTGCCGGATTCGTCGCCTGCTGCCTCGGCATGGCCAGTGGCGTGGTTGGCGAGCGGGGTCTACGCCCCGCCGGCGGCATCCGGGTCGGGCCCGCCCACACCGCGGTGGCTCTCGCGCTGATGGCTGTGCTGTTGGGCTTCGGACGCTGGTCCTACCGTCAGGGCGGCCGGCATCGGACGCCGTTGCTGGAACCGTTGACCAGCATTCCCGAGGATGAGCCGATCGTGTTGTTTCTGCGTGCGTTCGACGAAGATCGGGGTTTCGCGCATATCCAGAGTGGAGATCCACGGTTCGGGCCCTGGACTGCCGACGTATCCACCGAGGAGGAACAGCTCACCAGGGCGACGGCTCCATTCGGCCGAATGGTAGCCCTCGGACGTCCAAGCGACTCGCTGCCTCCTGTCGGCGCCGCACGGGACTACGCCGGGGATGACGAGTGGAAGGGCAGGGTGCTGGCCGGACTCGCTCGGGCGCGGCTCGTGCTGCTGGCCGCCTCGCCGGGTGGGGCCGTGCGCTGGGAGACCGAGCGCGTCATCGAGCGGAAGCTGGCCGACCGGCTCGTCGTGCTTGTCACCGGCGATGGGCGGCGGTACGAGTCCTTCCGGGGGAGCCTGTCGCATCTGTTCCCCCGGGGGCTTCCCGAGTACCGGCCGGTGAAGCAGGGCAACCTGATAGCAGAGAGCGCCTATCTCCGGGCCGTGGTCTGGTTCGACGCCGACTGGACCGCGCATCTGGTGCAACTGGATGACTCGCGGGACGGCCGGAGCATGCTGACTGAGTTTGACCGGTGGGTCGAGACCGCCGTTCCACTTGCCATCTGGCCGCTCTACCAGCGGGCCGCTCTCCCCGTGCCAGGGCTGCCCAGCGGGCCGTGCGACCGGCCTCGGGCGGTAGCAGTGGCAGTCACCCTGATCACGGTGGATATCCTGGTCCTGGCAGTGCTGTTGATCATATTGGCTCTGCGCTCGAGCGTCTGGCTCGGGGCAGTCGTCGGGGCCGTGGCACTGCTACTGCTCTTGTCCGTCTACGGGGTCTGGCGGGGCGGTTATATGACGGTCAAGATGGTTCGGTTCTACTCGTTGCTCTTCGGCGCAGTGACCCTGGTCCTCGTACCGGTCGGGCTCAGCCTCCTGACCGCGGGGCTGCTTCTGCGGCGCCGTTCGGTTCGGGACTGGACAGCTTCCCGCGTACTTTTCCCTGAGCGACCACGAAATCCCCGGTCGTGAGTGGCGGACGGCAGACAGTTCCCGACGGGACAGCAAGACATACCGAGGAGCGAATAATGGTTCCGGCGACGATCACGTGACGGCCTGGTCTCCGAGTTGTCTGATCAGCACGCACTCACGGAACAGGATGGCGGGGTAGTCGAAGCCGGACAGATACGTCGCGGCGTCGGGCTGAGAGCTCGCTCGTTTGCGACAGAGCGAAGCAATCGAACCGTGTCGCGTCGGGACTCGCGTCGCCGCAGGATCGGCGTTCACCGGCCGGCGGCCGAGTCGCCGCGCATGGTCGGTCAGCTATCCGAGCGCGATCGCCAGGCCGCCCGCGCGAAGGATGCGGCGCAACATGCCCACATCGGCTTCACCGTCCCACCCGAGACCGAACAGCAAAGCCGCTGAAACCGAAAGGTTTCAGCCGCTGTCACCGAGGCCGGCGCGGTCAAAACGTGCGACAAGGCTGGGCTTGCGGGAATGCCGCTGGCGCAGGAGGGCGAACCGTCGTGTGAACTCCGTGGTGTGGCCGGCGCGTGCGGCGACGGCCCGTAGATCCTCGAGGATTTCGACGGCCGCGTCGTAGTCGCTCGGCCGGCGGCTGTCGATCAGCGTGTCGACGCGCGCCCAGGCTGTTTCCTGGTCGCCGGCCAGCGCGTCCAGCCGTTTCTCCCGGGCCAGTGCGCGCTCCCGCGTGCGGCGGGCCTCCTGCGCGGCGCGGGCGGCCTCCTCCTGTCGTCGGCGTTCCTGTCGGATGTCCGCGGCGGCGTCCAGCAGGTGGGCGACCGTGCGGCGGGGGCGGTCGTTCCCACCGCTGTCGGGCGTACCACGAAAACGTCGCAGCAGCTCCATCTGGACCCGGGCGCTGTCACCGTGCGCGACTTGGAGCAGGAAATTCTCCTTGTCGCTGGCGGGGAGATCCCGGATCCATCCGGCCAGTGCGCGGGGGTCGTCCCTGGTTGCTGCCAGAGGTGGGCTTGCCTGGGCCGCGCTGGTGAGCAGGTCGGCGTCGAGACGGAGGAAATCCGCCAGGGCCTGCTGCGGCGCGGTGAGGGAACCCAGCCCGGCGGGCACCGGGGGCTCGAGGGTGTCTGGAGGGTTCCCACTTTCGTG
>NZ_CAAAFS010000222.1:0-8440 GCF_900634755.1 Protofrankia symbiont of Coriaria myrtifolia | reverse complement strand
TAAGCGCCATTGGGCCATGAGCCTGCTGCGCCTGTTACGCCGCTGCATGGACGCAAAGACAGCAGCCGGCAAAAACTCCCCGTCGCGTCGGGAGAACACGACCGAACGACAGGAAGGGAATTCTGAATGATCAGATTTGCGTTCGAAGGACGATGCTCGACCGAGGACCAGCAGGACCCCGAATCATCACGCGCCTGGCAGGTTACCCGCGCGAAGGCGCTGATCGAACCACACGGTGGGGAGATCGTCGTCGAGTATTTCGACGCCGGACAGTCCCGGGCCGTGCCCTGGCAACGCAGGCCAAAAGCGAACGATCTGCTACAGTCACTCAAGGATCCAAACCGGGGATTCGACGCGGTCGTCATCGGGGAACCGCAGCGAGCGTTCTACGGCAACCAGTTCGGCTTGGTCTTCCCCCTGTTCGCGCACTACGGCGTGCCACTGTGGGTACCCGAGGTCGGCGGTCCGATCGACCCGAACAACGAAGCCCACGATCTAATCATGTCCGTGTTCGGGGGAATGTCAAAGGGCGAACGCAACCGGATCAAAGTGCGGGTCCGCGCCGCGATGGCCGCCCAAGCGGCGATGGAAGGCCGTTTCCTGGGCGGCCGGCCACCCTACGGCTACCAACTGAGCGACCTGGGACTACACCCGAACCCGGCCAAGGCTGCCGACGGTCGACGGCTGCATGGTCTCGCACTGTGCGAAGAAACCGCACCGATCGTGGTAAGAATCTTTACCGAATTCGTCGGCGGACGCGGCCTGTTTGCGATCGCAGAGGGACTGACCCGCGATGGTATCCCCTGCCCCTCGGCACACGACCCGGCCCGTAACTCCCACCGCACCGGCGCAGCCTGGTCGAAAGGCGCGATCCGCGCGATCCTCACCAACCCCCGTTACACCGGCCGGCAAGTATGGAACCGGCAACGCAAGGACGAAGTCCTCCTCGACGTCGACGACGTCAACCTGGGACACACCACCAAACTGCGCTGGAACCCCACCGACACATGGATCTGGTCGGAGAACACCGCCCATCCGGCAATTATCGACCCGAAGCTGTTCACCGACGCGCAACAACTCCTCGCCAGACGCGGACGAGGACCCGGCGACCAGAAAACCCCACGAACCCGCCACCCCTACATCCTGCGCGGAGCGTTCCACTGCGGGATCTGCCAGCGCAAAATGCAGGGCCACTGGGTCCGCGGCGCCGCCTACTACCGCTGCCGCTACCCCCAGGAATACGCCCTGGCGAACCACATCCACCACCCCAGCAACGTCTACGTCCGAGAAGACGCCGTCCTGCCCGCCCTCGACACCTGGCTCGCCACCACCCTCACACCACCACGACTAACCGACACCCTCGACGCGATGACCACCACCCAGAACGTTCCCACCGGCCAGAACCAGGCCACGGAACGGGCACGTCTGACCATCGCGGACTGCACGACCAAACTCACCCGCTACCGAGCCGCTCTCGACGCCGGCGCCGACCCTGTCATCGTCACAACCTGGATCGCCCAGACCCAGGCCGACCGGGCAGCCGCCGAACGCCAACTCCGCGAAGCCACCACAGACAGCGACCGGCGGATGAGCCGAGACGAGATCGCCGCCCTGGTCGAGGCCCTCGGCGACATACTGACCGCCCTCACCGAGGCCGACCCAGCAGACAAGACCGAGGTCTACCGCCAGCTCAGCCTGCACCTGATCTACCAGCCCGCCACCCAGACGGTACAAGCCGAAGTGAAGATCAACCCACGTTACCGTGGGGTAATGGTCGGTGTCCGAGGGGGGACTTGAACCCCCACGCCCTTAGAGGGCACTAGCACCTCAAGCTAGCGCGTCTGCCATTCCGCCACCCGGACCTGCAACGAACCAAGACTCTACACGGCTTGCGGGCGGATCGGTGTGGGGGTCGCCACCATCCGGGAGGAGCCTTCCGGATCTTCGGAAACCCCACGATTCCGATCTTCGGAAGCCCTGTGTCCCAGGCGGACGGGGCCAACGCGACGCGGCCCCGTCCGGCCGGATCGGGCCGCGCCTGTGACCCCGACCGGGCGAGCTGGTCGGGCCAGCCCGGGAACGGCCTGGATCGCTCTGAGTCATCCCGGAGCGATCAGGTACCGGCCCGGGGCTGATGAGACGGGGCTGATGCGTCGGTGGGCCCGCCGGTCGGGCAAGCTGGTCCCCGACACCTCATCAGGACCCCGGCCACGGAGGCGGATCGAGATCGTGACGACGTCGGTTCATCGCAGGATCGCCGAGGAGCTCGGCGTGCGTGAGGGGCAGGTGACTGCGGCCGTCGACCTGCTCGACGGCGGGGCCACCGTGCCGTTCATCGCCCGCTACCGCAAGGAGGCGACCGGCATGCTCGACGACGCCCAGCTGCGGACCCTTGAGGAGCGGCTGCGCTACCTGCGCGAGCTGGAGGACCGGCGCGCCGCGATCCTGGAGTCGATCCGCGCCCAGGGCAAGCTGGACGACGCGCTCGAGGCGCAGATCCTGGCCGCCGACTCCAAGGCCCGCCTGGAGGACATCTACCTGCCCTACAAGCCCAAACGGCGCACCAAGGCCCAGATCGCCCGGGAGGCCGGTCTGGAGCCGCTCGCCGAGACGCTGCTGGCCGACCCGTCGCAGGATCCGCAGGCGACGGCCGCCGCCTTCGTCGACCCGGACAAGGGTGTCGCCGACACGGCCGCGGCTCTCGAGGGTGCGCGGGCCATCCTGGTCGAGCGTTTCGCCGAGGACGCGGACCTGATCGGGACGCTGCGTGAGCGGATGTGGACGCGCGGCCGGCTCGTCTCCCGGGTGCGGGAGGGCCGGCAGGACGCCGGCGCCAAGTTCGCCGACTACTTCGACTTCGCCGAGCCCTTCACCTCGCTGCCCTCGCACCGGATTCTGGCGCTGTTCCGCGGCGAGAAGGAGGAGGCCCTCGACCTCACTCTCGAACCGGAGCCCGCCGACGCGGACGGTGCCGGCGGGCCGGCCGCCGGCGGGGACGGCGCTGACGCCAACGGGCCGGCGGCAGCGACAGCGACAGCGGCCGTGGCCATGCCCCGGCAGGCGGCGGCACAGCCGAGCAGCTACGAGGTCACCGTCGCCGCGCACTTCGCTGTCGCCGACAACGGCCGCCCGGCCGACCGCTGGCTGCTGGAGACGGTCCGCTGGGCGTGGCGGACCCGCATCCTCGTCCACCTCGACATCGACCTGCGGATGCGACTGTGGCAGGCGGCGGAGGACACCGCCGTCCGGGTGTTCGCGGTGAACCTGCGCGACCTGCTGCTGGCGGCGCCCGCCGGCGCGCGGGCGACCATGGGGCTCGACCCGGGGCTGCGCACCGGCGTGAAGGTCGCGGTGGTCGACCCGACCGGCCAGGTGGTGGCGACCGAGACGATCTACCCGCACGAGCCGCGGCGGCGCTGGGAGGAGTCGATCGCCGTCCTCGCCCGGCTGGCGCGCGCCCACAACGTCGAGCTGGTCGCGATCGGCAACGGGACCGCGTCCCGGGAGACCGGCAGGCTCGCGGGCGAGCTGGCCAGGCGGCATCCGGAGCTCAGGCTCACCTCGGTGGTGGTGTCCGAGGCCGGCGCGTCGGTGTACTCCGCGTCCGCCTATGCCTCGCGGGAGCTGCCCGAGCTGGACGTGTCGCTGCGCGGCGCGGTGTCCATCGCCCGCCGGCTGCAGGATCCGCTGGCGGAGCTGGTCAAGATCGACCCTCGTTCGATCGGGGTCGGCCAGTACCAGCACGACCTCTCCGAGGTGAAGCTGTCGCGTTCGCTGGACGCGGTGGTGGAGGACTGCGTCAACGCCGTCGGTGTCGACGTCAACACCGCCTCGGCGCCGCTGCTGACGCGCGTGTCGGGCATTGGCGAGGGGCTGGCGGAGAACATCGTGCGCCACCGGGATGCCCACGGTCCGTTCCGGTCCCGCCGGGCGCTCGTCGACGTCCCGCGGCTGGGGCCGAAGGCGTTCGAGCAGTGCGCCGGCTTCCTGCGCATTCGCGGCGGCGACGACCCGCTGGACGCCTCCAGCGTGCACCCGGAGGCGTATCCGGTGGTACGCCGCATCCTCACGGCCACGGACAGTGATATCACGGCGGTGATCGGTAACAGTTCGACGTTGCGGGCGCTGCGGCCGACGGACTTCGTCGACGACACCTTCGGTCTGCCGACCGTCACCGACATCCTCCGGGAGCTGGAGAAGCCGGGCCGTGACCCGCGTCCGGCGTTCCGGACCGCGGCGTTCGCCGAGGGTGTGGAGACGCTTGCCGATCTCGCGCCCGGCATGGTGCTGGAGGGTGTCGTCACCAACGTCGCCGCGTTCGGCGCGTTCGTCGACGTCGGAGTGCACCAGGACGGGCTCGTCCACGTCTCGGCAATGTCGCGGAACTTCGTCTCCGACCCGCGCGAGGTGGTCAAGCCCGGCGACATCGTCCGGGTGAAGGTGCTCGACGTCGACATCGCCCGCAAACGCATCTCGCTGACGCTGCGGCTCGACGACGACAACAACACCGGCGGCGGCCGGGCCGACCAGCGCGCGTCGTCGGGTTCGTCATCGGGTTCCGGGCGCCGCCGCGAGCGCGATGCCGGGGGCCAGGGCCAGGCCGGTCCCCGTGAGCATGGCGCCGCCGGCTCCGGGGCCGCCCGCGGCGCGCGTTCCGGTGGGGCGCGTTCCGGTGGGGCGCGTTCCGGCGGGACACAGCCCCGCGGCCGCCGCGGCGGGTCGAACGACGTGCCCGACGGTGCGCTCGCCGACGCGCTGCGCCGCGCCGGTCTCATCGACGAGTTCGGCAACAGCGTCAGCCAGCCGAAACGGACCGGCCTCTGACCCACCCAGCCGGCCGGCCCGTTCACCCGGCCGGCTGAGGACAGCGCCCGCGGCGTGGGCGGTGCGAGCGGTGCGGGCGGTACGGACGGCCGTTCTGGCCCGATGACTGACGGTTTTTACCCGACGGTCGACAGCGTCGTGTCCCGGCGCAGCGACACGGCGAAGGAGAAGGAGACGGCGACCAGGGCCGCGCGGACTCCCAGCGCGAGGCCGACGGCCGGGCGCGACGGCTGCGCCGTACCGCCGGCCAGGGCGATCGACCTTCGAACCTGGCCCGTGTCGGCGAGGAGGCCAGCGTGCCGCCGGTGTCGTAGCGGTCTTCCGCTGTCAGGACGTCGAGGGCCGGTCCACGCGGTACACGTAGTGCAGGGGATCGTCGGCGGGGTTGTCCGGTGTGATGGGCCCCTGTCCGACGCGTCGGAGGCCGGCTTTCTCCAGGGCACGCCACGACACCCGGTTGGCCGCCACGACCGGCACCACGACGCAGGTGGCCTCAGGATGGTCGGACCAGGTCCGTGCGACCATTGAGGCGATCATGCGGGTGCCCAGGCCGTGCCCGGTCTGGGCGGGTTCGCCGATCAGGTAGTCGATGCTCATGGCACCGGCAGGGACGTCGACGATGGGTGCCAGGTCGTCGCGGTACTCGGGGTAGTCGGCGAGGCGGCAGCGTTGCACCAGCCCGACGGGCCGGTCGTCGAGCAGGGCGAGGAAGTCCTCCGACGGCTCCTCGCCGCGGGCCGCGGGGCCGAAGTCGCGGTGGACGGCCTCGGACGTGGTCTCGTGGTTCCACCACCGGGCAACATGTGGTTGCTCCAGCCATCCCCGCAGCAACGCGAAGTCGGGCTCGTCAAGCCGCCGCCAGGTGACTGTCACAGATCGCTGGCCTGCTGGACGCCGGCGGTGCTCAGCGGGTTTTTCCATGTCGATGAACTCCACGGCCCCGTAGCCGTCGAACGTCTCGGTGTGCCGTCCGGTCTCGGTGAAACCGAGGCGCTGGTACAGGCGGATGGCGCGTTCGTTGAAGGCCGCGACGTGGAGTGTGACCCGGCGCCGCCCGTAGATGGGGCGGGCGAACTCCAGGCCGGCCAGCACGAACCGTTCGCCGAGCCCGCGGCCGGTGAGATCGGGCCGCAGGCCGAACCCGTAGAACAGCGCGTCGTCGTGGAGTTCGAAAAAATAGAAGCCGACGAGGGTGCCGTCGTCGTCGCGGGCGGCGAAGAACCGTTCGGGGTTCTTCACGGGTAAGCCGTCACTGTCGTAGAAGTCGTAGGGCGGGTCGTAGCACCAGGCGTCGTGCTCCTGGAACATGGCGTCGTCCGCCGGTTCGATCCGCACCGCTCCCGCCCCGAACGCCGGTCCCGCACCGTCAGCGTGATTCTCCCACGGAACGCCGGTGTCGCCGAGGTCTGGTGGGATCCGTTTTCCTCCGTTTCCCTGCCTCCGCGGCAGGAGGCGGACGAGGCCCTGCCTCGTGGCCCGTTCTTCGGGCGGTGGCGGTTCGGTTTCGGCCCGTGTCCGCTCGGCGTCGGTCGGGGCGGAGGGGCAGCGGCGCGTCCATGCCATGACTCAGCCCCGCCGGGCCCGTCCCCGCGCGGGCCGCGTGTGCGTGAGCGTGCCGCGGGTCCCGGTCAGCGACCCGCCGCATGCCAGCCGGGCCGACGGCTGCCCACCCAGTCGAGAATCATGTCGGTGAGGGTCGCGGGGCGCAGATCAAGATTTGGCAGCTCGCGTAACGCGACGGAGTTGATGTCGATGTCGTCCTTCCGGCTCCCGATCTCCGCACCCCACGGCAGATCGGCGGCGAACACGACGTTCAGCTCGTGGAACCGTCTGTCGTCCTCGACGTAGGTGTGTTCGACGCAGCCGATGAACTCCAGATCACTGGCACCGAACCCGGCCTCCGCGGAGGTTTCTCGGCGTAGCGCGGCTTCCACGGTCTCCCCGGGCCCGACGTTGCCGCCGGGCAGGAAGTACCAGAACTGACCGCGACGGTTGGCCAGCAGTACGCGGTCCCCTGCGAGGATGACGGCACGGGCGCTGACCTCGGTCGGCATGGTGGGGGGCATCGGCGCTCCAGACCAGGACGTGTCTGACGGATGTTGGTCGGTGCGGGCGGTGATCCAGGCGGTCTCCGGTTCGGCGAGGCCCGGGCGACAGGTGAGGCCGGGCGACAGGTCCGGTGGCGGCCGGGTCCCGCTCCACCCGCGTCGACGTGACCCCGCATGGACGTGACCCCGCATGGTCGCCTCCCGCGGCCACCGGAACCGATCACGTAAGACCGGGCGCGACGGTCTGCGCGGCGAACTCGGTCGGGTCGAGGCCGAGCTCGCCGATCACCTCCCGCACCACAGCCTGTTCACTCGGTGTGAAGTCGCCGTCGATGCGGCCGATGACCTCACCGATGCGGACCACCGCGGCGGCCTCGCCGACCCGGCCCCGCACCTTCGTGATCTCGGCAAGGGCGGCCAGCTTCCCGGTGGCGACATCGGCCTGCAGCCGGGTGAGATGGCTGTCGAACAGCGCCTCCAACTCGTCCGCCGGGAACTGCGACATCACCGGGTCGGTGGCCACGAAGCCCCGCAGCCCGTCGCGTTCCGCCGGGTCGACACGCCCGTCGGCGGCGGTGACCAGGGCGCACATCGCCACCGCCGCGTCCCGGAACCTGTTGCTGCGCAGCTCGTCGCGCCGGGCGGCGAGTTGCGCGCGCAGGGACGCCAACGAGGGGCGCAGCCCGGCCCAGCCCGGCTCCCGACCGGCCGGGACCGCGCCCCGCCACAGCGGCCAGCCCTCCGCCAGCCAGCGTCGTACCACCCAGGCGACCGGCAGCGGACGCAGCCGGGTCGCCAGCAGCAGGCCGATGTCGACGGCCCGCACCCTGTTCCCTCGCCAGGTCTCCGGCAGCGGGACGGCCGCCGGCCAGTCGGCGGCGAACAGGATCGTCAGGCTGTGGCCGGCCAACGGCTCCCCGGCAGCCCGGTCGAAGGGTGCGTCGGCGTGCTCCACCGCGCCGGCGAACCGCCACGCGGACGCCTTCGGGCCGCCGAGACCGTCGAGATGGCGGTCAAGAGCGGGCTCGATGCCCTCACCCGACTCGACCGGGCCGCCCGGCAGGACATACCAGGCGTCTGCGGAAGGCTGGGCCAGTAGCACCCGGTCCGTCACCCGCGCCAGTAGTCGGACGTCGAGAGCCACCGACGAGCGTGCGGACATCCACAAACTCCTCCCGTCGCGGACACGCAGCCGCACCCGAGGATCGGGCCGACGCCATCATCCCCCAGCCGTGACGATCCGACGTCATCGGATGTCGGATGTCATCGGATGTCAGTCGGTCGACCGGCCTGTCGCAGTGGCTGCCACCGTGGCGGGCGAGACAGCCCGGCCAGCGACGACTCACCCTCAAGCTGGCTGGTCGCCATCCCGACGAGTAACGCACCGCCGCCGAGCCCCCGGTCCCGCTGCTTGAGCGGCCCGATCCCCTCGTCGAGCGCCCCGACGATGCCGAGCCGGTCGACGACCTCGGCTACCGCGACCAACCCGGCCGACCCCGTCACCGTTGGATCCGGCGTCCCGATCCGCACCCGCTCCCGCCGACGCCGACCCAACCCCCGGCCTGGCC
>NZ_CAAAFS010000221.1:0-38261 GCF_900634755.1 Protofrankia symbiont of Coriaria myrtifolia | reverse complement strand
CCGCGACGGACCCGCCGCCGAGACCGACTTCCGTGACGACTCGACACTGCGTATCCTGACCACCTGACGGGTGCCTTTCGCCTGGGATCCTCGGTTTGGTTTCGCAGCCCCGATTCTCCCTGCGCGACAGGCATTCGATCACTTTCCGCGGCCAACACCCCGCCAACCCTGCGCCGCTACCGGCGAATCTAGGTCTGACCGCCGACGCCGTCGCGGCCTCGAACTCCGTCGAGGGCTTCAGGGTATCCACGATCGACGTCCAGGATCTGATCGACGGCGAGCGAGACGTCGAGGTCTCGGACGAGAACCGTGAAGAGACCCTCGCCTGTCAGCGAATGATGACGTATATCCAGACGCTTCACGATGTCGAGGACTTCAGCTACAGCAAAGGCCTGCTCAACGCTCTGCACTGGATGTTGCAGGGCCACCGCCACGCCGTGCGCAAGCCGGCCGGGCAGTGGCGCCGCGGCCTCGTCCACGCCGCCGACGCCCGCGACCCCGGCATCGCGGCCTACACGGCCCCGGACGCCGGTGCCGTCCCCGCGCTGATGAAGGAACTCACCGACCGGCTCAACACCGACAACAGCACCCATCCGCTGGTGCGAGCGGCCATGGCGCATCTGCACCTTGTGTCCATCCATCCGTGGGCCGACGGGAACGGCCGGATGTCCCGTTCGCTGCAGACGCTCATGATCGCACGCGAGGATGTCCTGGCCCCCGCTTCCCTCAGCCGGCACTTGACATCGCGCGCACGCCCGTGACCCTGAGGAATCCATACACCAGCTGACAGGCAACCCGCGGCCCGGCCGTGGCCCGATCGGTGGTCACCTCGACCGGGCGACGGCCATGCGACAGCGCCTTCATCACCCGTGAAGAACCGTTGGACGGCGCGGGCTCGGTGGCATCGACCATCTCGTCTCATAGGCGGGCGGGTCAGCGGGGTCCGTTCGCCCGCGGGTAGCGCAGCAGGGCGCCGAGGCCCTCGGACGGCCCGTCCGCGAAGCCGGCGGGCAGGACCCGGACCGCCGCGCCGGTGCCCCACGCGGCGCGCACGGCCACGTCCGCCAGCCTGCCAGCGGTCGGCCGGCCGACCCGGCCGGCCAGCATGCCCGCCTCGGCGGCGATATCGGCCGGATCCGGTCCGAACCACGCGACCCGTTCGTCCCCGGGGTCGTCCACGACGAGCAGGGTCCGTGCCTGGGAACGGGCGAGCGCGTCGAGAGCCGCGGTGGCCCCGTCGGCCGCCCGCCCGTGCGCGCGGTCCTCGGCGAAACGGGTGAGCAGACCGGTGGTCCGGGCCCGGGCCTCGGTCTCCACCAGCTCACGCACCTGGCGGTCGTGCAGCCGGTCACCCCGGCTGGGGTGCCGTCCGCCGTGCTCAAGCTGGCGTACCAGCGGGACGACCCGGGGCGGCAGGTGCTCACGCAGCAGCTGCACCGCCCGCACGTCTCCCGCCAGGACGACCAGCGCGGCGTCCACCTGCTCGACCAGCGCCGTCACCGCCTTCGCGACCTGTGCCGCGTTGTGCGCCCACGAGTCCTCGGCGCGATGCTGGTAGCGGCGCTGCGACCAGCCGCCGGGGGCGTTGCGCTCGATCTCGTCGTCGCTGCCCGTGACCTCGCCGGCGAACCGCGGCCCGTCGATGTTCACCCGCAGGTCGGCGCCTGTCCGGTCGGTGAGCACGACCACGCAGGGCACCGTGCGCTGCCAGCAGGCGAGCAGGGGCAGCACGCAGGGCAGCGGCCCCCACACGGCCCGGTCGTCCAGCTGCCCGCGTAGCCGTCGCTCCCAGGCGACCCGGCCATCGGCGGCGAACACCGCGAGAGCGGCATTGTCCGGCCCCAGGCGGGCCACCGTCTCGTCCACCGCGCCCAGCGTCGCGCCGTCCGCCCCGGCCGTGGCCAGCTGATCGCGCAGGCCGCGCCACCGCAGCGCCCGCTCCGGCACGACATCGTCGAGCTCACCCGACAGACCCAGGTAGAACGTTACGAAGGGGCCGGCTGCGGTGAAGAGCTGGCCGATCTCCGCATCCTGCGCGCCTACGGTCACTACGGCCTCCCTGTCACTCGTTGTTCCGGCCGTGGAGTCCCACAGCCGTGAGGCTGTTACGGGACTGCTACGGACGGGCGGAGAGCAGCAGCTCGTGCGCCTGCCGGGCGGCCCGCGCCGCCGTGGCTTCGAAGGGCTCGTCCGTGGTGGGCGGGGACTCCAGCCCGCGGGCGATGGCCCGGACCGCCTCCGTGAGCGTGGCGAGCCGCTGTTCCAGGGCCGCGATTCGCCTTTCGTGATCGTTGGTCATTGTTCTCGCCTTCCCGTCGGTGTGGGCGCACGCCGCGGGCCTCCCCGGGTGGTGGTGGACCCCCGGCGCCCGGCCCCGGGTGGACGAAGCTGACATGGCCGGTGTCGGACCAGCGAGCGGTGAACGGTGAGTCGCCGGCCGGGCGCGGGTGAGGCCATGATTCCCCGCTCCTTGCCTACAAGCATGCAGATCGTTACCTAATATGCTCGATCCGAATACTTTCGGTCGTTACCCACGCCCGGCCCGTCCGAACCACGGACCGGCCGGCAAACCGAGATCGATGGCGGTCGGTGACCGGAGCGTCGACGGTTCCTCGGGTTCGACATCGGGCTGCTCGCCCGCCGGCTCGTCGACGTCACCGGCTGGCTACGCGGCCGGTCGGAGATCGTTCACCTTCCCGTCGGCTACTTCGGGGCCAGCACCGGCGCCGCCGCCGCGCTACCGCCGCCGCGCTACCGGCGCCGCCGCGCTGTGGGTCGCGGCCGAGCCCGGTTCCCACGTCGCCGCCGTCGTCTCCCGCGGCGGCCGGCCCGACCTGGCCGCCGCGAAACTGGCCGCCGCGAAACTGGCGGCCGCGAAACTGGCGGCCGTGCGCGCCCCGACCCTGCTCGTCGTCGGCGGTGACGTCGAACTCGTCCTCGAGATCGACGGGCAGCAGCATGCCGTAGAGCGACAGCAGCTCCGGATCACCGTTGTCCATGCCCGGACCTGCGCATGTGGATGTGCTTCCTGGACGGCGACGCGGACCCTCGGCGTCCTCCGTTCGTCGGACGTAATCTTTACTTATGGCGACGGAAGTAAAGCGGCGGCCCGGTGTCACCCGGGTCTCCCGCAAGCACCAGGTCACCCTGCCTGTCGACGTGCTTCGGGCCGCGGGCCTTGGTCCCGGCGACGAACTCCGGGTGACTGCCGACGGGCGCGGCAGGCTGGTCCTCACCGCTGTTCGGGATCCCCTCGAGGAGCTGATCGGTTCCGCTCCGGGGCTGTCCGCCGTGACCGATCTTGAGACGCTGCGGAACGAATGGGAGCGGTAGTCCTCGACACGAGCGTGATCCTCGCATTGTTCGACCCGCAGGATGCCCTGCACGCCTGTTCAGCCCAGGCGGCTCGCCGTCGGCGCGACGCCGGTGATGTTTTCCTGCTGCCGGCAACCGTGCTGGCCGAGCTGCTCGTGGGCGCCGCGCGCAGGAGCGAGGAGGAGGTTGCCACGCGTCGGCGGCTTACCACCGCCGCGTTCGGGCCGCCGTATCCCGTGGACGAGGCTGTCGCGGTTGCCGCCGCCCTCTGGCGGGCGCGGCACCAGTCCTTACGACTACCGGATGCGCTCGTGCTCGCTACCGCTGACGTCGTCGACGCTGACACCATCCTGACCGGTGACAGGCGCTGGAAGGGCCTCGACAGCCGAGTCGAGGTCGTCCAGTAGGCATTGCCGCCCATGGCGCCGGCGGCCGGACAATGGACGCCACCGAGGCCGAGTCGGCCGGCCTCGTCTCGCGGATCGTGCCCGCCGAGGGTCTCGTCGACGAGGCGCTCGACGTGGCGGAGAAGATCGCGGGAATGTCGACCCCGGTGGCCATGATGGTCAAGGAGGCGGTCAACCGCGCCTTCGAGACCTCGCTGAGCGAGGGCGCCCTGTTCGAACGGCGGACCTTTCACGCCACGTTCGCCACCGCGGACCAGAAGGAGGGCATGGCCGCCTTCACCGAGAAGCGCCGGCCCGTTCCGGGACGAGTGATCGTCCTCCCGGAACGGGCGATCACCATGGGGCGGGGCCGACGCCGGGTTCGGCCCTGCTCGCCGCTGAACGCGTCCGACGCTGCCAGGCCATCGGTGGCCGGCACCCGATCTGTCGGGCGCGGGAACGGCGGGTGTCGAGGAAGGCGGTGATCAGCGCCCGTGACCGTGGGTCCGCCGCCGACTCCAGTGTCGACGGATGAATCGATTCGTTTCCACGGCCGCGCGCCCCGTACGATTTCCGCGATACTGGCCCACGGTGGGGGAGGGGATAGTCCGAGAACACCGACCGCCTTTGTTCTGACAAACACCGTTGTTCTGATGAACACCGTTGTTCTGATGAACACCGGTTGCTCTGATGAATGCCGGAGCCCGTCACCTCGCCGCCTCATCTTACCAGGCCCATCTCTCTGGCCAGGCGTACAAGTTCGGCCCGCGAGCGCAGACCCACCTTTTGTTGAAGCCGATATCGATAGGTCTCCACGGTGCGAACGGAGAGGTCGAGAACCTCGGCCATCTCCGGATTCGTGTGACCGAGGGCAAGCAGGCGCAGGATTTCAGCCTCACGTTCGGAGAGCCCAGCCACCGTGGAAACAGAGCGGCCTTCGACGTTCGTGTCCCTGCCCAACAGAGCGGCCCCGAGCGTCGGGTGAACATACCGTTCGCCCCTGGCGACGTCGTGGATGGCCTGGATCAGCTCGATGTCGGCCGCGGCTTTCAGTACGTAGCCGAGCGCCCCGCTCGCGAATGCCTCTCTCAGGTAGGCGACATCGTCGTGCATCGTGAGCATCAGGACTCTGCTTGCCGGGCTTGCCCCGAGAATTCTCCCGATCGCCGAGATCCCGCTGCCGTCTGGTAGGCCGATGTCCAGGACGACGATATCGGGTTGGAGTCGTCCGGCCGCCGCGACAGCTTCGGCCGCCGTGCCGACGTCCGCGACGACAAGGATCCCGGAGTCCTCGGCGAGCATCCGCTGCAGGCCACCGCGGACGATCCTGTGATCGTCGCAGAGCAGCACCCGTAATCGGTCATTCGTCAAGCGGCACCTCCAGCGAGATCGCTGTGCCCTGCCCCGGGGCGGAGGTCACGCGCAGCGTTCCACCGACCAGAGCCGCCCGTTCTTTCATGCCGAGCAGGCCCAGGCCCCCACCGGAGAGGGCATCCGTACGGAAGCCGATCCCGTCGTCTTCGATCACGACACGTAGGCACCGCTGAGTACGTCCTATGACGACGCTGCATTTCGAGGCCCGGGAGTGCCGGGCGACGTTCGTGACTGCCTCCTGTACCGCCCGGTAGGCCGTTGTCTCGATCTCGGCCGGTAATCGGTCCCCGGGCTCGAGGTTGACGGTCGCGAGTTCGACGCAGGTGTTCCCCGTCACAGCGCTCACGGTCAGCCGTCGGAGGGCGGCCACCAGGCCCAGATCATCCAACACGGTCGGTCTGAGGTCGAAGGCGAGACGCTGAACCGAGCCGAGCGCACCGACGACATGGTGGCGAAGCTCCGCTACCTGTGGCAGCACGTCGTCTGGCCGGACCGATCCCGAATTGTCACTGGAAACAGCGCTTTCCACCAACCGCACGCCCAGCAGCACCGAGGTGAGCGCCTGTCCGACCTCGTCGTGGAGGTCTCGCGCCACCCGTGACCGCTCGGCTTCCTGCGCCGAGATCACCCGAGCGCGTATGTCGCGCTGTAGCTGCTGACGTTCCAGCGCGGCACCGGCCAGACGCGCAACGAATTCGGCGAGCTGTTGCTCCTCCTCACCGAACAGCTTGCCGACCTGCGAGTGCAGCGCCAGGAAGTATCCGACCATCTCGTCCCGTACAAAGACCGGCGCGCAGAGCGCCGACCGGGCGTCCGGAAGAGCCAGTCCGGCATCCGGTTCGAACTCGGTCGCCAGCGGGCGATTCAGAACAAGCGGGCCACGGTGCTCCGCCGCGCGCCGCGCCGCCTCCTGTTCCTCGGCGGACGCCGCTGAATGGCCTGGACGCCAGTCCGTGGTGAGTCCGACGACACGACAGCGTTCAGCGCGCAGCAGGGTCTGGGTGGTCTCACGGATCGCCCGCACGGTCGCCTCCGCCGAGTCGCTGGACGCGAGCAGGACACCGGCCTCGAGCAGCGCCGCGAACCGCTCGGCCAGACCCAGGGTGGACAGAGCCGGCGGCGCGGCGCCCAGACCCGGTTCGGGGTAGCCCTCGCCACCGGACGCCTCACCGGTCAGCTCGAGGCGGGCGGCCTGCAGGTTGGTTTCCGCCAGCTCCGCACCTGCCTCACGCCGTCTCGCCCATGCCGCGCTGCGCCTGAGATGTCGGCGGGCTCGACGCCGGTGCCCGGACAGGGCGCACACCATGCCCAGCTCACGCAACGCATGGGGCAGATCGTTGGGATAGAGCTTTCCGTAGCGCACCGCTCGACGGGCCGATTTTCGTGCGCGCCGGAGTCGTGCCCGTCGGACGTGCGGTAGAAGCGGCTGCTCGGCCGCCTCTCGATGCAGGGTCGCCAGCCACGCGAAGACCGGCACCAGATGGGTGCTCGTGGGCTGCGCACGGCTCACCAGGCGCGCCGCGCCTGACAGGCTCCTGATCGCCTGCTCGAGCTGGCCCGTGTGACGAAGGCGCAGGGCTTCGGCAAGCAGAGCCGCCACCGTCACTTCGATGTCGTCGCCGCGCCGGCCCAGGGCGGCCTGTGTCTGAACGGCCGTGACGCGGCCCTCGGTCACTTTCGCGAGAACTTCCAGCGCGGTGATCTGCGCGTGCGCGTCGCCGATCTCGACTCCGATGTCGAACAGCCGGCGGGCCTCCCGCCGTGCCTCGCCCAGCCGGCCCAGACGGTAGAGGCAGACCGCCCGCGTACGCGTGGCGAAGCCCAGTTCCCACCGGTCGCCAAGCTGATCCAGGATGCGAACCGCGTCGCCAGCGGCTTCGGCGGCCTTCCGGTACTGGCCGGCCGCATGCAGAACACATGCTCGCATACTCGCGACGTGTCCTTCTCCGTGCGGATCTCCCTGGCTCCGGTAGATCCACGCCGCGTGATCTATATAGCGCATGGCACGGCGACAGAAAAACGGGAAGGTAAGAGCGAGCGCGGCTCCATAGACGGAACTCGCGTGTGCGAGCTCGGTGGTGTTGCGGCAGCGTTCCGCTATGTTGATCTGACGCAGTATGAGACACAGGGTCTCGGGACGCCGCGAATGGAACCATCTTGGATACTGCAGGCGAGTGTAGAGGTGCGCTTTGAGCCGGTTGCTTCGAAGCTCCGAGTCGGACTGCCGGTGAAAGCTGAACCTCCGGAAGCGTCGGGTGACGCGCCGTATAATCTCCCAGGAAAGCCGCAGGAACAGCTGTATCCGACCGCCCTCGGGCACCCATTCGCCCAGGGCTCGAAGACCGGATTCTATGTGGGCGGCCGCACCCGCGAGATCGTCCCTTCGGAACACCAGCTGCCCCAGCTGACCTTCGATCCAGGCGAACTCGAGGCTGTCCCCGGCCAGCTCGCGTGCTCGCTGGAACCGGGCGGCTGCCTCGTCGTAGCATCCGCGCAGCATGAGGATCTGGCCGAGTGCTTCGACGAGGGCGTACCGGACTTCCCTCGGTGCGGCGTCCATTCCCCGTTCCGCTATCCGGTACTGGCGCTCCGCCAGTTCGAAGTCGTGACGCGCCCGGGCGGCCGCGGCGGACTGGACGGCATGGGCGAACGCACGCCGAGGCTCGCCCGCGGCGTCGAAATGGTAGGCGAGATCGAACGCCCGTCCGGGCTCGCGGAGCTCGATCTCCTCGGCTGCACGCCGATGCAGCTCTGTGAGCTCGATCGGGTCGAGACCGGCCAGGAGGCTCGCCCGCAGCCTGTCGTGCGCAAAACAGTACCTCCCTTCGGGGCCGGCCCATACCAGATTGCGGTCAATGGCCTGTCTGATCGCTTCGGCTGCTTCGTCCTGCCGTTGCCCGACGAGCCGGGCGGCAAGCCCCAGGTCGAACTCACGCCCCAGCACGGCTCCCGCGTCGAGTAGCAGGCGCGTCGCCTCCGCCAGGAGCGCAAAGCGCCGCGCGAGAAATGCCGCGGTCTTGCGCGAGGCCTGCCAGCCACCCGGGACCGGATGGAACCGCCACCCGTGCGTGCTCGGTGTCAGGGCATTCACCTCGACCAGCCCGCGAAGCACCGCCGAAATCATCAGCGGGTTTCCACGCGACAGTTCGACCACGACCTCTGTGGCGTCCGCCGGCACCCTGCCGGCCATCGACTCGACGACCTGACCGATCTGGCACGGGTTCAGGGACGGAAGGTGCAGGCACTCGATCCCCGGGACCTCCGTCAGCCGCTGGTGTGCTCCGGGCTCCTCTGGTCTGATCGCCGCCACCACGAGTACGTGCCGCCGCGGGAGCCCGTCTCCCACGTTGTGCTTCGCCCATGCCTCCAGCAGCCGCAGTGTCAGTTCGTCAGCCCACTGGCAGTCGTCGATCACGACGACTGCCGGGCGTGCCGCGGTGCCCAGTGCGTCCAACAGCGAGACGAGCGCTGCCACGAGATGGGCCCGCGCGAGCGATTCCGGTATCCGAGTTCCCACGCCGGTGCCACCGAGGACGTCGCCCAGTTCCGGAAGCGCGTCACACAGCGGACCAGCCGCGTCCGCCAGCCGTTCGGCCAGGTCGGCGCCGAACCCGGGCTCGGCGCCCACCTGCTTGAGCAGGTCACTGACGATACCGGCGAGCATGTGCAGCGGCTGCTGGGCGGAGCGTTCTATTCCCCGCCCACGGAAAACCCGGGCGCCCCCGGCGGCCGCGCGTTGACAGAACTCGTCGAGTACCCGTGTCTTGCCGCCACCTGAGCTGGCCTGAACGACCACTGTGGCGGCGCCGCCGTGACGGGCCTTCGCCAGCCACTGGTGCAGTGTCTCCAGCTCGCTCTCCCGCCCGGTGAGCGCAGGCTCGGTCAGGCTCTCCCGCGCGTCATGAGCCCCGACCGGGATGCCCGGCTCCGCGATTCCCCTGCGCAGGGCGTTGTCCAACTGATCGACATCCGCCAGAGCGGCCCACGCCGAGCGATAGCGATCATCGGGATCCTTGCGCAGGAGCCTGCGCAGAATCTCTTCCAGTGCCTGCGGTATCGAGACGCCCAGCGTGCGCAGCGACGGTACGGCGGTCGACAGCTGCTGACGAAGAACTTCGCGGACGTCGCTCCCGTCGAACGGAGGGTGTCCCACCAGGCATTCAAAGAGGACGATACCGGTCGAATACAGATCCGACCGGCAGTCGACGGGTCTGTCCAGAATGTCAGCCAGTTCGGGCGCCATGTAGCGGGACGAGGACGCGGGATCGTTGAGCGATCCCGGGGTCGGGGAGATGCTCGACACCAGACCGAAGTCGACCAGTGTCGCCACCCGCAGGGGGGAACCGTCGTCGACCACTATGTTGGCGGGCCTGACGTCACGGTGAACCAGGCCATGATCATGGAATCGGGCCAGTGAGCGCAGTACCTGGCGAGCGACGGTAAGGCAGTCGAGGACGCCCATGGTGCCGACGGTCAGTCGCTGTTGTAACGAGATCCCGTCGACGTACGGCCTGACCAGATAGACGTGCCCGGTATCCTCGAGCGTGTTGACCACGGTGGCGATGCCAGGCTCTTCCAGGCGCCTGATCAGTGATATCTCGTGCGTCAGACGACGCCGGTTCTCGACCGGCAGCGACCCGAGTTCGACGGACCTGACAACCACCTGGACGCCCGTGCGGCGGTCGGACGCCAGCAGTGTCTCCGCTCCGGCGCAACGCTTGAGTACCCGCACAACGTCGTACCGGGCCAACAGTCCTGGGCCGGCTGGCGTGTCACCCATGGCAGCTTACCCCGATCCGCGCCGATCCGGACGTCCATGTTGTTTTCTCGCGACTGCGGACTCTGGTTCTCCGTATTTGTTCGAAATGTTTTGCTACTTCGCGTCCTGGTCTTCGCAGGTAGGGTTCAAATATGGTCACAAATGCATAAACAATCGGTTGTTTTTAGCATAGTGGCGTAGGACACACCATGTCAACGGTGCCCGGTCACGGTCTGCCTTCGGAGCGCGGAACGTCGACCGTGTGCACGTACAGCTCCCCTTCCTTGGCAGCCTTCCGCTCGTGCTCGGCAAAGCTCGGCGCGGTGCAGGCCAGCAGGGTCCGGCCGTCTTCGCCGCCCAGGGTGCAGGAGTACAGGCCGAGGCCGCCAGGCGCGTGGACCTCGTCGACGACCTTTCCGCCGGGCGCGACCCGGCAGGCGCGCCCGTTGAGCGCGTCAGCCACCCAGATGTGCCCCTCGGCGTCGAGCACACAACCGTCCGGAGCGAAGTCGGTCCGCACGATGGTCTCGATCGACTCGTAGGAGGGCTCCGTGCCCACCTGGCTCCACACCCGCCGGTCCCGCAGGCTGCCGTCCCGGTCGATGGTGAAGGCGGTGAATCGCCCGCCGAAAGTTTCGGCCACGATCAACGTGTCGTTTTCCGGCGTGACCACCATCCCGTTGGGGAATCGGAGGTCCTGGGCCGCGACGTGCACCGATCCGTCCGGATCGACGCGGAGGATGTCACCAGGCTTCGGCGTCGCCCCGGCGAACAGGTCGAAACCGAAGGTGCCGACATATGCCCGGCCGAACCCGTCCACAACCATGTCGTTGATGTACTGCGCGGACAGTGCGGACAGGTCCGCGTGCTGCGAGACCACGCCGTCCGGCGACAGGCGCAGAATTCGGCGGTCCGTCATCGAAGCGACGAGCAGCGAGCCTTCCGGAAGCCAGCCCAGGCCGGACGGCTGGTTCGGCACGGTCACGACGTGCTCGGCCCGCCCGTCGACGCCGACCCGCAGTACCTCGTGGGCATACAGGTCGGACACGTACCACGAGCCGTCGTGCCAGCGGGGCCCTTCGAAGAACAGACCGCCCTCGAGCAGCTTCTCCATGACAGTCACCTCAGGTCCTTGGATGTGAGTGTTGTTTCCGGGACAGGATCGAGACGCTGATCGTCTTCAGCTCGCTGTAGTGGTCGAGGCCGATCTGGCCGTTGGCACGGCCCACACCGCTCTGCTTCGTCCCGCCGAACGGCACCTCCGGCGACACGAGACCGTGCCGGTTCACCCAGACGGAACCCGCGTCGAGCGACGCCGCGACCCGCTCTCCCCGTTCCGCGTCCGACGTCCACACCGAGCCGCCCAGGCCGAAGTCGGTGTCGTTGGCCGCCGCGACGGCCTCGTCCACCTCGGCGAAGGGCAGCACCGGCAGCACCGGGCCGAACTGCTCCTCGGCGACCAGCGCGGTCTCGGGACCCACCGCGGTCACCACTGTCGGGCGGTAGAAGTAGCCGGGTCCCTCCACCACCCGGCCGCCGGCGGCGACGCGACCACCAGCGGCCACCGCGTCCTCGGTCAGCGCCCGTACCCGGTCGAACTGCGCGCGGTTCGACAGCGGTCCCATCGTCACCTCGGGGTCGAACGGATCACCGGTCACGACGGAGTCCGCGATCGTGGCAAGCGCCTCGACGAACGGCTCGAACACGTCCTGGTGGACGTAGAGCCTCTTGATCGCGGCGCACACCTGTCCAGCCCGGTAGAAGGCGCCCTGGAAGACCCTGGCGGCGACCTTCGGGATGTCGACGTCCGGTAACACGACCGCGGCGTCGTTGCCCCCCAGCTCCAGCGAGAGCCGCTTGAGCCGGGGCGCCGCGGCAGCCATGATCGCTCTGCCGGCCCGGATGCTGCCGGTGAAGGAGATCATTCCGATGGCCGGGTGGGCCACGAGCGACTCGCCCAGCCGGTCGTCGCCGGGGAGCACGCTCAGCACACCCGGGGGGATGTGGTCGGCCAGCAGCGACGCCAGCAACACGGTTGTCAGCGGTGCCAACGGTGAGGGCTTCACGATCACGGTGTTGCCGGCGGCGAACGCTGTGCTGATCTTCTCCGCGCAGATCAGCAGTGGTGCGTTCCACGGGATCACGGCACCGACGATGCCGATCGGCGCGCGGTGGACGCGCACCCGTTGACGCGCGTCGTCGTGTACCAGGTCGACGGCGGGCGGGGTTGCCGCGCGGTAGCTGGCGAACGCGGCGGCGCCGGCTGCCTCGAGCGTGGTGTCCCGGACCGGGACGCCGGTCTCCAAACTGATCGTCCGGGCCAGCAGGTCGCGGTTCTCGGTGATCACCCGGGCGATGGTCTCGAGGGTCTCCCGTCGCAGGGCCGGGTCCCGACTCCAGGTGGTGCCGGCCTTCCGGGCCGCGGCAACGGCCGCCTCGAGCAGGTCGACGGAGCCGGCCGGGCAGTCCGCGGCCCGCTCACCGGTCGCCGGGTTGACCACCGGGATGGTCTCGTCGGCGGGCACCGGTCGGCCGTCCACCCACAGCGTGGGTACGTCCACAGTGGTCACTGATCGGCTCCTTCGGAGTGTGAACGGGGTGCGGGCGCGCCCGCGGCGGGCGGAAACACCGCCTGCCAGGCCTGGCGCCTGCGGGCATGGCCGCCCAGACAGGAGTAGAACCGCCTGAGCAGATATCTCGCCGCCACCCGTCCCGGTTCGGAGGTGCTCGGGTCGGACGCGTAGCGCTGGACGGCGACCAGCCGCGCGGAGCTCAGGGCTCTGGCGTCCCGCCACAGCTCACCGACCTCGGTCAGGTTCAGACTGGCCGACGCGACGACGCGAGCGGCCAGTTCGGTGCACCCGTTGGTGGTGTCCGCGAGCTCCAGCAACCGTCCGATCCGCTCGCAGTACGCGATGAGGTCCCAGGTCTCGGCAATCAGCAGCAGGTGTCGGTCGTTGAGCTCGGTCTCGACCGTCTCAAGCAGTTTCACCGTCGCGCGCAGCTCACCGGCCAGCTCGCCGGGCACCGCGGGAAGGATCTTCGCGGTGAGAAACGCGCGGACACCGGACAGCGTCGAGAGACCGTCGAGCGTCATGATGGTTGCGCCTCGCCCAGGGTGGCCTGGAGCAGCTCCGCGAGCTGCGCCTCGATGTGGTGCAGACCGCGGCCCATCAGCCGTAGCGTGGGGCTGGCCAGCGGTCCGCCGCGCGTGACACCGGTCAGGAAGATGGCCGCCAGCTTGACCAGCGCGAAGATCCGCCAGGGCAGCAGGGCCTCGGGGTCGATCGCGGTGCCGGTCTCCTCCTGGTAGGTGGCCAGGTACTCCTGGACCGACAACAGGCCGCCCACCAGATCCCACCGGGTGGTCCACAGCATCGTCCAGGCGATGTCCTCGAGCGGATCACCGAGGTGTGCCAGTTCCCAGTCCAGCACGGTGACGTTGCCATCGGCGCCGAGCAGGAGGTTGTTCGTCTTGAAATCGCCGTGCACGAGACACCGCCGCGACGTTTTCGGTGGGCGGTCGCGCAGCAGTTCCGTCGCCGCCCGTAGCAGCGGGCCGGGATCGACGCTCGAGGCGTCGATCTCCCGGGCCCACCTCTCGATCTCGTGGAGCGTGCCCCGCGCGGACCTGGCCAGCGGCGGCAGACAGTCCTGCCAGTCCAGCCGGTGCAGCCTCGCCTGCAGGCGCACCAGCTCCACGCCCAGGCGGTGCCGATCGGTCTCGGGGTGGGTCGCCAGGTGCTTGCGGATGTCGGTCCCGTCCACCCGATCGATGATCATGAACGGCTGGGTGAGCGGTGAATCCTCGGTGACGCACCACCGTGGCCGAGGCACCGGTACGGCGAGCCGGTCCAGCGTGGCGAGCAGGTCGAACTCCGCACGCAGGTCGCCGTCCAGCATGCCCCGCTCGATGCTCCTGCGCAGCACGAGCCTGTGGAGCTCCTGGCGCTCACCGTCCCGGAGGTCGAACGCCCAGGTCTCGTGCGCCGTGCCGCCAGCGAGCCTGCGCAGGCCCGTCAGATCGACCTGGCGGTCCAGCTGCGCGCCGAGGAACTCACGCAGTGACACCTCGAGCCCGGCTTCGTAGGACGAGGGACACCGGTTCGACACCGCCGTGCTCACGAGTACAGCCCGTAGCGTGGGAAGTCCCCGTACACCTGGGTCTCGAACGTGCCGTATCCCACCTCGCCGGTGCTCGCCTCCATCCTGCACAGCACGTGTGCCGGGCCGATTCCGATCGTCACCGCGGGGTCGGTGAGGTCGAAGGACACCGAGTCGACCCAGTTCTGGCCCCGGTACGCGCCGTGGCGCCACGGGTCCGGGCCGCCGTAGCCGGTGCCGGCCCGCAGGTAGGCGCCGGGGTGGAGCGGGGTGAGGGCAACCGTGGTCCGCCTCCCGTCCACGTCGCGGAAGGACACGGACCCCCCGCGCAGCTCACGGGTGTCCGGGTCGAACTTCAGCTCGTGCTCCGGCGCACCGAGCTCGAGCGCCTCGCCCCCGTCGGCCAGCGACGGCGCCTGCCGCACGGTCTCGATCTCGCGCCGGCCGTCGGCGTGTTCGGAAAGGCTGAAGTGGACGGTCCGGCTCTCGAACTGCATGGGTGACCAGATCCACAGCGGCGGTCGGTCCCGGCCCAGTCTGCGCGCCTGCGCGAGACCGGCCGGTTCCCGCTCCATGCCCATGGACCGCACACCCCATGACCGGTCCCGGGCACCCCACCAGGTGTCCGGGCCGACCTCGAGACGTGAGCCGTCGACCGTGAGGAACCCGTTCCAGGTGCCTGTCTGGATCAGGCGCGTACCCTGCTCCACGACTCGGCCGAGCAGGCGGCTGAACAGGGGCGGCTCCTCGACAGGGGCCGCCACGGCCTGCCATTCCAGATCAAGTTCGACGGCCTGACCGCGGGGTTCGCCGCGAAACCTCAGGCGACGCAGCCCCTCGACCACCTCAAGGGTGAACGGACCGACCGCCGACGTGTCGAGCCGGTCGGTGCCGAGTTCCCGGGACGCGCGGGTGGTGTACTGGGTGACCCTCGTGGCGACCGAGGCAAAGGCGTCGATCACCCCCAGGTTGGGATACGCACCCATGCCCAGGAGAAAGAATATGCTGCCGTCCCGTGAGTGGCCGGTCAGGAAATGCCGATCGTAGAACCGCCGGTCGCTGGTACCGACGAACCGCACGGGATCCGGAGTCTGGTGGATCAGGAAATCGTCAGCCGGGCCAATCATCGTTGAACTCCTGACCTGCGTCTGGTGGACCGTCGACGCTCGCCGGTGAGCAGCATGCAGTTCGCTGGTATTCCGCCGCCGCAGGTGACGACGGCAACCTCCGCCCCCGCGACCTGACGAAGACCGGCGTCCCCCCGCAGCTGAACCACCGCCTCGTACAGCTGCCCATAGCCATTGCTCCGGCCGGACGAGAGCTGCCCGCCGTGCGGGTTCACCGGCAGGTCGCCGCCCGGCCCGATCCGGGTACCGTCCGACACGAAATCACTCGCCTCTCCCGGACCGCAGAAACCGAGCGCCTCGATCCAGGAGAGGACGTTGAAGGTGAACCCGTCGTAGAGATTCGCCAGGTCGACGTCCTCGCGGGACACGCCGCTGCGGCTCCACAGATGAGCGGCCGGGCCGAAGACGTTCGGCTGGTGTGTCAACGTTCCCTGGTCCCAGGACTGGACCTCGGTGAGCCGGGTTCCGACCGCGTCGACCCGAACCACTGGTTGGCGCAGGTCCGCCACCGTGTCCGCCGCGGAGACAACCACCGCATAGGCGGCGTCACACGGCACATCGCAGTCGAAGATCCCGAACGGCGTCGATATCGCCCGACCGGCGAAATAGGCATCCGCGTCCAGCGGGTCGGAGTACAGCGCGTCCGGGTTGCGCCGCGCGTGCCGACGCGACGCCACCGCCACCCAGCACAGCGCTTCCCGGCCGACCCCGTAGCGGGTGAGGTACTGGGACGCGGCCAGCGCCACCCAGTTGGCCGGGGACACCGCGCCGAACGGCTCCTGCCACTGGGCCTCGCCGTGGATCCGGCCCCCGGCGGCCGCCGGGTACAGGCCGGGGCGCTGCCGGGTCCCGACCGAGGACCAGCACAGCACGTGCCTGCACAGCCCGGCCGCGACCGCGAGCATGGCCTCGATCACCACACCGGTCTGCCCCGGCACCTCGTGCGCGCCGCTGTACCAGGCTGGATCGATCGAAAGAGCCCGCCCGACCGTCACCGTTGCCGTGTCAGCGCTGCCCGGCCCGCCGAAGGCACCCGGATAGGCACACAGCCCGTCGATCTCGGCCGCCGACAGCCCCGCGTCGTCGACCGCGGCGCGGCAGGCGGCCAACACCAGTTCCAGCCCGGACTGCGAAAGGCGCCTTCCGCACGGGGACCGTCCGATCCCCGACAGCACCGCCCGGTGCTCGAAGCGCCGGCTCGGCCGCGACGGCGCGACGAGCCGCTCCGGCTCCGGGACCCGGCCGTCCCGTGTCTCACCACCGGTCGGGGCGAAGACCGGCAGCCACACGTCCTCGACCTGTCGGAACAGCACTCGGACGGGCATTCCGACATGGACGGTGGAATGTCCGCAGCCGACGATGTTCGTCGTGAGCCGCACCCGTGGGTCCTCGACAAGCGCCACGACCGCGATGACATATGGCGGCAGGAGCTCCGGGGTCCACCGCTGATGGTTGACGGTGTAGGCGACCACCGTTGCCTCACCGGACACCGGGACGCTGTCGAGTTCGGTGTCACCGCATGCCGGACACAGCTCGTGGGACGGGTGCAGAAGCCGTGAGCACGTCACGCACCGGCCTGCTCGTAGCCGTCCGTCCGCGCCCGAGGTCCAGAACGGTCACGAGGGCCCGTCGAGCGCGGGTAGCCTGCCGGAGCGCTCGGCCGGGATCGCGTCGGGCAGCGCGTAGGTCACGGCCGGCTCCCGCCGGCCTCGACCCAGAGCTCCCGGAGCCCGCGGGTGAGGAACACCGGCTGCCATGTCAGCTCGCGGTCGGCAAGCCGGAGGCCGGGCAGCGCCCGCACGACGATCGGGAGCGCGGTCGAGGCCTCCAGCCGGGCCAGCGCGGCACCCAGGCAGAAATGAGCGCCGAAACCGAAAGCGACATGCGGTTTCGCCGCCGTGCGGTCGAGGCGCAGCACGTCGGGGCTGTCGAACACGGCCGGGTCGTGGTTCGCCGACGCGAGCAGCATGAACACGCGTTGCCCCTGGCGCATCCGCGCGCCCTCGAACTCGGCGTCCTCGGCGAGAACGCGGACGACCGCCTTGCCGGGGCCGTCGTACCTGAGGAACTCCTCGACGGCGCCCCGGACCGGGACCCGGCCCTCGCGGAACACCCGCATCTGGTCCGGATGCCGTATCAGCGCCAGTATCGAGTTCGCGATGAGGTTCGCGGTGGTCTCGTGGCCGCCGAACAGCAGCAGGGTGCACGTCGCGATCAGCTCGGCCTCGGACAGGCTGTCGTCGGTTTCCCGCGCTCGGATCAGGGCTGTGATGAGGTTTGCCGCGGGATGCTTCGTGTAGTGCCGGAGAAGATCGCGGAAGAACGCGATCAGCTCGTCCATGGCATGGGCGGATCGACGATACCGATCAGGATCGTCGAGACCCGCCGACACCAGCGTCCCGATGTCGTCGGACCATTCCTTGAACCGGTCGCGGTCGGCCACCGGCACACCGAGCATTTCGGCGATGACCATCGCCGGGAGCGGATAGGCGAACTTCTCGATCAGATCGAACCCACCGCTGAGATCGATGTTCTTCAGCAGTTCGTTCGACAGGCTCCGGACACGCTCCGCCATCTGCACAACCGACTTCTGGGTGAACGCCCGGCGCACGAGCGCCCGCAGACGCAGGTGGTTGGGCTCGTCCTGGAACACCATCCAGTTCCGCAGGACCGTGAAGGCCTGCCGAACCAACGGGTCCGTGTCCGGACCACTGAGCTTGTACTCGATGAACGGCGCGATTCGATCCGAGGAGAAACGGGCGTCCCGCAAGCCCTTCGACACCACATCGTGGCTGGTCAGCAGCCACGACCTGTAACGAGGATCCCACAGCACCGGATGTTCGTCCCGGACCCGGGCGAAATACCGGTAGGGGTCGCGGATCGCCTCGGGGCTGAGAATGTTCACTTCATCTGTCACTTCATCTGGTGGGGCGCTCACGCGGTTCTCCTTGTCGGCTGTTCGGGCGCTCGTCGATCACCCGCCGCGACTTCAACGTCGCCCGCTCGAACGTTCCGTGATCGACAAGGGTGACCGGGATCCGAATGAGACAGCTGTGCCTGAGCTCCTCCTCCGTGCGCTTCCTCAGCCGGGCACGGTCCTCTTCTCCGCCGGAGTGGGCTGGAGCGACCTCGGCCTCCACGGCGATCTCGTCCAGGTTGCCCTGCCGGGTGACCCTGATCCGGAACTCCGGGCCGAGCCCGTCGACGCCGCGCAGGGCGTGCTCGATACCCGACGGGAAGATGTTGGCGCCGCGAATCACCAGCATGTCGTCCGCCCTGCCCAGCAGGCCCCGCGGCAGCCGGGGATAGGTCCGGCCACATGGACAGGGCTCCCTGGTCAGATAGCTGCGGTCGTTCGAGGCAAATCTGATCATTGGCTGGGAGACCCGCCACAGATGCGTGTAGACGAGATTGCCGATCTCACCCTCCGGGACCGGGCTCGCCGGGTCGTCGGGGTGAACGATCTCCGTCCAGACCTCGTCGGTGTAGACGTGCATGCCGTTCATCTCGCTGCATTCGGCATTCGTCACGAACGGGAACATCTCGGACGAGGTCCCCGCGTCGCAGACCGTCTCCAGGCCCCAGGTCTCCAGCAGGAGCCGTCGCGTCGAGGGAATCGAACCACCCGGCTCTCCGCCGCTGAGAAACAGCCGCAGTGGTGAGGCGGCGGGGTCGTATCCCATCTCCCGCGCCACCTCGGCCATGTGCAGCATGTACGTCGGAGTGGCCTCGACTACCGTGCAGCCCATCCGGTCGATCATCTCGATGTGCCGGCGCGTGTCGGCGACGCCCATCGGCAGCACGGTGGCTCCCACCGACTCGGCCGCGTACAACATCGCCCAGCCACCGAAGAACATACCGAACGGAAAAGCGAAGTGAACCGTGTCGGTGGGCCGGACGCCCGACGCCCAGTGGGTCAGCGCAAAGATCTCACGGGCATGATCCCAGTCGCTTCGCGCGACGCCGTACATCGTGGGCACACCCGAGGTGCCGCTCGAGCCGTGGATCCGGTAGATGTCGTTGCGCGGTATGCCCAGATAGGAGCCGAACGGTGGATGCTCGGCCTGATCGTCGACCAGCATCTTCTTGGTGATGACAGGACACCGCTTGGTGAAGTCGTCGAAGCTCCGCACCTGGTCGGGGTGAAAACCGTGGGCGTCCCAGCGGCGCCGATAGAACGGAAGCTCGTACGCACGTTCAAGCTGCCGGCGAAGCTGAACCAGGGTCGACGCGTCCCGGTCCGCGGGATCCCGCAGTTCACGTCCGGGGTTCCAATAGGGCGACGACACGTCTCGCACTTTGCTGGCCTCCCTCGTCAGAACTCGGCTGGCGGCCGCCAGCCGCGAACACAGGAAAAACCGTGCTGGCGGCCGCTCGCCGGCGCCGTACCATGAACTTCTGGTCAGGCCCTCGCGGACTCCGCGATTCTGTTGGCCTCGGGAACGACTTCCTCGGCAATCAGCCTGAGACTGGCCTGTACCGTCTCCAGGGGCATTCCACCGAACGAGACGAGCAGCATCTGCTGGAAGTCTCCGATCAGCTCGATCCGACGACGCATCTGCTCGATCATCTGCTCGGGTGTGCCATTCCACTGCAGTCCGTAGAAGTTCTCGAACCCGGCCTCACGGCCGGCCTCCCGCAGCAGGTCCGCACCTTCCTGGTACGACTCGTAGCCCTTGCTCCGCCCAAAGTGCTGACCATCGAACTCGTAGTGGTCGACCATGGCCGAAAAGAATGGTGCGAGATGGTGTCGCATTGTCTTGTCCGCGACGTCCGGGTCCTCGTGGCAGTACGCGAAGTCGAGGAGCACCGGAGGAGGTGGCTCGGTACCCTGCTTCTCCCGGTACCGCGCGCGCCAGGTATTGAACTGGTCAGCCTGCTTCTCGATCTCGTACTGGTAGTTGAAGCACATCATCGTGCCGCCGAAGTCAGCGGCCGCAAGGGTGGACGCCGGCGACATGGCGATGTTGAACAGGTGGTCCCGGAATCCCCTCTCAGGCTTCGGGAAGACATCCGCGCGGGCCTGCCTGAAATATTTTCCGTCGTGTTCGATGTAGCCCTTCTCAAGACCGTCGAGAATCATCGTGGCGGACTCGGTGAACCGCTCGCGGGACTCGTCCATGCTGACGTCGAAGCGCTCGTACTCGTCACGCGCGAGTCCACGTCCGATGCCCAGCAGCAGCCTGCCGTCGGACAGCGCGTCCAGCATGCTGATACGTTCGGCCAGCCGGAGCGGGTCGTTCTGCCCCTGCCACCACGGCAGGATGATGGCCCCGGTCCCCAGTTTGATCCGACTGGTGCGCGCGGCGAGGTATGTCAACGCCTGGAGCGGGTCCGGCGAGACACAGTAGGGCCTGTCGAAATGATGCTCCGGAACCCACACCGAGTCGTAGCCGAGGTCTTCGGCGATCTCGCCGAGCCGCATCTCCTCCTTCCACAGCTCGCTGTCAGACTTTCCAGAGCTGGCATTTGCCAGCAGCAACAACAGTCCGAAATGCATGTCAGCAGTGCCTCTCTCGACGACTAATATAAATATTTTGCGGCCCTGGCCCGCTCACGTCATCCGTGCTACGTACGACTGTTGGGGCCTGGCCAGTCGTAGTTACCGCGGACGCGGCACGCACACGTGACTCCGCCGGAACCATGCCGTTGGTCACCCCGTCGAAGAGCGAGGACGACAACAGGCCACCGACGGCGTCACGGGTGACTCAGTCATTTCCCTTGCTGTTCCAGCCGCCGTCCACCGGCAGGATCCCACCCGTGCAGAACGCCGAGTCGTCGGACAGGAAGAACGCGGTTGCGGCCGCGATTTCGGCCGGATCTCCGAGGCGGTGGATTATGTGCGAGCTCGCGAACTTCCGCCGCAGGTCGTCAGGAATGTTCGCCAGGATCGGTGTGTCGATGGTGCCTGGACAGATACAGTTGCAGCGGATTCCCTGTGCGCCGTACTCCATCGCGACCTGCCTTGTCAGGCTTACCATGCCGCCCTTGGCCGCAGAGTAGGCCGCCAGGTTGGTCAGACCCTTCAGCGCTGCCATCGAAGCGATGTTGACAATGGCACCACCCCCTTGCCCGAGCATCGTTGGAATGACGGCCTGCAGGCCAAGCCACACTCCTCGCAGGTCGGTGTCGATCACATGGTTCCAGCCCTCGTCGGTGAGATCGACGATGTTGTCGGCGCCAAACGTGTTGGTGACTCCGGCCACGTTGGCGAGGAGACCGACCGGTCCGAAGCTCTTCGCCGTCTCGGTGACAAGTCGTTTCCAGTCGTGCCGGTCACGCACATCCATCACGACGTGCAGGGCCTCCCCGCCGTTCGTGATGATTTCCTTGACGGTTGCTTCCGACGCCTGCAGGTCGGCAGTCACCACCTTGGCCCCCTCGGCGGCGCATCGAAGGGCGACGGCCTTCCCGATCCCCTGAGCTCCACCGGTCACGATGGCGACCCTGCCCACCAGACGATTCATCCTGTCCTCCGATTGTTCCGGCCGTCGGCACGGCGAACGAAAACCATGTCACGGCGGTTCTTCATATCGACGGTTCTTCATAGCGACGCACTCGATGCCGTCGCCGTCCCGAGCTTTCAGGAAAAGCATTCCGACTTACAGGAGACGATGATGGCCGTATAGTTCCCCACTACTATGATCGAAGTCATGGCAAAGGCCCATGTCAGGTACAGCAGTCGCCAGGTCGCGGGAGCGTGTTTCGCCTCGATGAAATGCAGAATGATCAGCCTGGCCTTGTAGGCGGTCATGGCGGTGATCAGCGCAGCGGCGATCGAGGTGACCAGACCTCCCTCGATCACGACGAAAGATCCGGTCGTCAGCGCGGTCAGCACCCACCACACCGCCACCGCAGAGTCGGCGCTGTTCATTCGGCACCCCTCATATGAGATACAGCAGCGAGTAGATGAAGATCCACAGAAGATCCACGAAATGCCAGAAGATGCCGACGTTCTCAAGGCCGGTCAGGTACCCGTCGTCGCTGGCGAGCCGGTCGCGGTTCCGCTGGAAAAAATACATGAAGGACATGCCCGCCAGCACGTGCGCGAGATGGATGAAGGTGACGGCAAAATAGAAGGTGAAGAACGAGCTTGTTGCGATCCCGATTCCGGATCCGATCGTGACAGAGTACTCGACGGCCTTGTCGACACAGAATGCCAGGCCCAGGAGCAGGGCCGCGGTCAGACGCGAGGAGACCTGCCTCGCGTCCCCCCGCCGTGCGGCCTGAACCGCCTGTACCACAAAAAGTGAGCTGGTGAGCAGGATCAGCGTGTTGACGAAACCGAACACCACGTTGAGGTGCTGATGTGACTCCCGGTACACCTCGTACTGTCGCACTCGTTCACTGGTGAACACCAGGAATATCAGAGCGAAGACGATCATGTCCATGAGAACGAAGATCCAGATTCCTTCGCTTCCCGTGGCAGGTCTGGTGTTCTTCCTCGCGAGGTCTTCTCGCTCGTCGGTGCTGCCGTCTTCCACGCGGCCTCCGCTCGGTCCAGGCGCTCCCGGTGGTGCTGATCGCGGATATGTGCTCCGTTCTCCTGTCGGCACCAGCACCTCGGGGACAGCAGGCCGTGTCGGACTTCGTCCACACGGCCTGCTGTCCGTCTCCGTCCGGCCAGAGGCGGGTCGCCTGTTTCAGGCCCGTACCGGGATTCCGGGATCCACGGTCGGCGTCAGTTCACCGGTCGGCGCCGCCGCTTCGAACTCCGACTTTCTCCTCGACATTTCCCTGATCAGGAAGAAGCTGTACAGGGCAAAGAAGGCGAACAGCCACGAACCGAAGATCACGAAGAAGTTCCAGGTACCCGCCACGGTGAACGGTCCCTCCTTGATCCATGGGAGAACTACCAGCGTGACGAAGATACTTCCGACCGCAATCGTCGCCCAGCCGGCCCAGGCGGGAAATATTTTCTGCTTCTTGTTGAGAACCGTCCACAGGCCGACGCCGACGCACTGCACCGTGGTGATACCGTAGGTCATGTCGTAGGTGAACCAGCCAAAAACGTGAAACGCCTTGATCGCGCTCGGATCGAGATCGTGTACGAGTATCGCGTTGAGCAGCCAGAGGCCGGGGCAGAAGCCAAGTGACCAGGCCGTCAGCGCTCCACCGGTCAGCTCCATTCTGCTCAGAACGTTGGGCCCGCGTTCGCTGTCGTTGATGACACCACTGAGCAGACAGCACCAGGGTAGGTAGAGAAAGGCAACGCTCATGGACACCGCCATGCCGATGGCGATGGACTGGTGGTGCGGTCCGTAGTACTTGGCAACAAGCTCCTCGCCGCTCAGGCCCATCATGTTGGGTGGCGGGACGTTGTGCCCGAAGATCGCCCAGAAAATGATGTACCCGAGTACGAAGGCAGGACCGCACCATGCGATCACAAGATTCAGTCGATTCTCGGTTCTCCTATTCATCTCGATTCCTCACGGTTGTCGTACGAAGCTACTTGAAGCACTTCCGGCGAACCCGCCCTCTCGTAAACATGGGTGGTATTGTCGCGCGTGGCCAACAGCGCGAACAACCGGAGAAACTACGTATCGCCATGCGGTTCTCCACCGTGGAAAGTACGTATGCCGACCCTGGCGGCGGCAGCGGGTCCGCGCCTGCCTCGTGTGGAGAAACCATGACGGGGCGGTAAATCCCCGGCGCCGGAGACGTCCGTGAGCCGTGGACCGGGTACGACAGGTTGCCGGCCGCGTGCTCGGCGATGCGGCGGTCGGTGAACGTCCGGGGATACCCGGTCCGCTGGCGCCGGCTCTGATCAGTTCCTCGTCCAGGACCGCGTTGTGGACGGATGGCTGTCCGAGACCAGAACCATCGCGGCCCCCGGACCCGCCGCCCCGCTGGAGACAACGGCCGCACGCGCATTCGGTATCTGTCGCTCCTCGGCTTCTCCGCGCAGCTGAAGGACCGCCTCGTAGAGGCCTCCATAGCCGTCGCTGCGACCCGCCGCAAGCTCGCCGCCGTGTGGATTGAGGGGCAGTACACCGCCTGGGCCGATCCGGGTGCCGTCGCGCACAAATTCGGCTGCCTCGCCCGGAGCGCAGAACCCGAGGGCCTCCAGCCAACAAAGGGCGTCGAAGGTAGACGTGTCGTCGAGCGCAACAAAGTCCACGTCCTGCCGAACCACGGATGCGCGGCTCCACAGATGTGCTGCCGGCGCCTCGGCGGCAAGCCGGTAGCCCGCGAGACCGAGATCCGTTTCCTCGGCCGCGAGCCGCCTTGTTCCGACCGCGTCGATCCACACCGGTGGGTGTGGCAGGTGACCGCAGACATCGGTTGCCGAGACCACCAGCGCGACCGCGGCGTCACAGGGCACGGCGCAGTCGAACCGTCCCAGCGGGGAGGCGACCATCCTCGCCGCAAGGTAGCGGTCCATCGCGAGCGGCGTACGGCACAGGGCATCACAGTTGCGGGCGGCGTGACGCCGTGCGGCGACCGCAACCCACCCCAGTGCCTCCCTGCCGTGGCCAAAGGTCGTGAGATATTCCGAAGCTGCCAGCGCGACACGGCGCAGCGAGGACGACGCCTCGGCCGAACGCCCCCGCTGAGAACCGTCGGCCGTCGGAGCGGGCCATGTACCGGCGCGGCTTCCCCCGCCACCCGGTACGGCGAGGCACAGGACATGACGGCACAGACCCGCGGAAACCGCAAGCATCGCGCTCACGATCGGACCCATCCGGCCGGGGACGTCGCGCGCGCCACAGTGCCACACGGGTCGTAACCCCAGTGCCTGCTCCACGCCCCGGACTCCGCCAGCGGACAAACCGGGTAGCCCGGACGAGCCGCCGTACACGCACACTCCATCGATATCGGCTCTCGACAGGCCGGCATCCGAAACCGCCGCACGGCATGCCTCGGCAGCCAGCACCGACCACGGTCGGCGAAGTCGTCGGTCGCGGCGGGAGCGTCCAATACCGGTGAAGGCGACGTCATCCTCGAAACGACGAGAGCCGACAGGCTCCGCGCAGTCGACAGCCACAGTCATCGGACTGTCAGGCCCGGACCTGGACGCGACTTCGTTCGACACATGGAAGTTCGACACAGGGAATCACAGGAAGTTCCACCAGCCTCCGCGTCGAGAGTTCCGCCGCCACTGACGGGCCGGGCGCGACATCGATCGTGCCGAAACCAACCTGCCGCGATCGTCCTCGCACCACAGCCCGCCGACAACCGGGTCAACTACGTGGATCCGTGATCGGGCGGTCGGGCAAACTACTGACCAGCGCCCGGTCGCCCACCGGCCCAGCTCACCGCCCTTCCGGGGCGAGCGACCGCGGGCCCGCACCGGCCGGCGCCGAGGCTTCGTTCCGCTGGTGACCGCTGGTGACCGCTGGTGACCGTTGGCGACCGCGTCTGGTAACCGCGTTCCACCGGTAACCGCGTCTGCGGTACACCCGGAACATGCCGACGATTGGAAAGGCACCCACGCATGACTGACCACGAGGTCCGCGTCCACCGCAGTACCGAGCGCCTCGCGCGCGAGGACCAGCTGGCGTGGAAGATCGCGACGGCCGCAGTCGATCCGGTGGAGGTGCCTGCCGACACCACCGACATGATCGTCAACAGGATCATCGACAACGCCGGGGTGGCGGCGGCCTCGCTGGGCCGCCGGCCGGTGACCGCCGCCCGCGAGCAGGCGCTGCGGCACGCCCCCGCGCCCGGACGGGCCGGAGGGACGGTCTTCGGCCTGCCGCCGGACACCCGCGTCTCCCCGGAGTGGGCGGCATGGGCGAACGGTGTGGCCGTGCGGGAGCTGGACTTCCACGACACCTACCTGGCCGCCGACTACTCTCACCCGGGCGACAACATCCCCCCGATCCTGGCCGTGGCGCAGCATCTCGGCCTCGGCGGCCGGGACCTGGTGCGCGGCGTCGCCACCGGCTACGAGATCCAGGTGGCGCTGGTGACCGGGATCTGCCTGCACGCCCACAGGATCGACCACATCGCACACCTCGGCCCGTCCGCCGCCGCCGGGATCGGCACCCTGCTCGACCTGCCCACCGAGACCGTCTACCAGGCCGTCCAGCAGGCCGTCCAGCAGGCCCTGCACACCACCACGACCACCCGCCAGTCCCGCAAGGGCACGATCTCCAGCTGGAAGGCCTGTGCTCCCGCCTTCGCCGGCAAGATGGCCGTGGAGGCCGTCGATCGCGCCATGCGCGGTGAGGGCGCCCCGTCCCCCGGCTACGAGGGCGAGGACGGGTTCATCGCCCACCTGCTCGACGGACCCGACGCCCGCTACGTGGTGTCGCTGCCCGCGACCGGGGAGCCCAAGCGGGCCATCCTCGACACCTACACCAAGGAGCACTCCGCCGAGTACCAGAGCCAGGCCCTGATCGACCTCGCCCGCCGCCTCGGCCCGCGCGTCGGCGACCTCTCCCGGGTCCGCTCGATCGTCATCCACACCAGCCACCACACCCATCACGTGATCGGCTCCGGCGCCGGCGACCCGCAGAAGTACGACCCGACGGCCACCAGGGAGACCCTCGACCACTCCGTCCCCTACATCTTCGCGGTCGCCCTGCAGGACCGTGACTGGCACCACGAGCGCTCCTACACCCCCGAGCGGGCCGCCCGCCCCGACACCGTCACCCTCTGGCAGAAGATCAGTACGGTCGAGGACAGGGAGTGGACGCGGCGCTACCACTCCACCGACCCGAAGGAAAAGGCGTTCGGGGGACGGGTCGTCGTCGAGCTCGACGACGGCGTCACGCTCACCGACGAGATCGCCGTTGCCGACGCCCACCCGCTCGGCGCCCGGCCGTTCGGGCGGGCGGAGTACATCGCCAAGTTCCGCCGGCTCGCCGAGGGCGTGATCTCCACCGCCGAGCAGGACCGCTTCCTCGACACCGCCATCCGGCTGCCCGACCTGACACCCGACGAGCTCGCCGGACTCACCCCGTCCCCGTCCCCGTCCCCGCCCCTGACCCCTGGCGGGACCGAGGGAATCTTCTGACCAGGGGAACTATCGAGCCCGAGGGGAGCGTCAACCGATGCTGCACGCGAGAACACCTGCCCACGCCCGCCGCGCCGCGCTGCGCGCCGCCCTGCGCTCCGGCCGGTTGCTGCGCTTCCCCGGGGCGTTCAACCCCCTGTCCGCCGTCCTCATCACCGAGCTCGGCTTCGACGGGATCTACGTCTCCGGCGCGGTGCTCTCCGCGGACCTGGCCCTGCCCGACATCGGGCTGACCACCCTCACCGAGGTCGCCGGCCGGGCCGGGCAGATCGCCCGGGTCAGCGACCTGCCCGCCCTGGTCGACGCCGACACCGGTTTCGGCGAGCCCATGAACGTCGCCCGCACCATCCAGACCCTCGAGGACACGGGCCTGGCCGGCTGCCACATCGAGGACCAGGTCAACCCCAAACGCTGCGGCCACCTCGACGGCAAGACCGTCGTCCCCGTCGAGGAGATGGTCCGCCGTATCCGTGCCGCGGTCACCGCCCGCCGCGACGAGAACTTCCTCATCTGCGCGCGCACCGACGCCCGAGCCGTCGAGGGCCTGGGCGGCGCCGCGGACCGGGCCCGCGCCTACGCCGACGCCGGAGCCGACATGATCTTCCCGGAGGCGATGGCCGACGCCGGGGAGTTCGAGACCGTGCGCAGGGCCGTCGACGTGCCGATCCTGGCGAACATGACCGAGTTCGGCAAAAGCGAACTCCTCACCACCGACACGCTGGAATCCGCCGGTGTGAGCGTGGTCATCTATCCCGTCACCCTCCTGCGTCTGGCGATGGGCGCCGTCGAGGACGGGCTGCGCCGCATTCTCGCCGACGGCACCCAGGCCGGCCTCGTCGACCGGATGCAGACGCGCGCGCGCCTCTACGAACTTCTCGACTATCCCGGCTACAACACCTTCGACACGAACATCTTCAACTTCCGGATCTGAGTATCCGGCTCCGGTGAGATAAGGCCACGACCGGCTGCCGACCACAGCCAGTAACGACTCGGCCGGCAGTCGGCACCACCAGCGGTCGGCGGTCGTCCTCACGCTGCGTCGACTGGCCTGGTCCTCGCCCCGTCGCTCGATTCTCCCGGTCGCGGGCAGCCCCCATTGATGATCCGTTCATCGGTGGGAGCTTGGCGTGCCGCGAAGCTTCACGAATCCCGCTCCTGCCCCGGGAGACGTGCGTTCAGTTTGCCCGCACGGCCCGGCGCGGTTGTTCATTTCGGCGGGGGTGCGTCCACACCCGCCGGGTGAACCATGGCCGGGACAAGGTGGGTTTCCCGGCGGCGGCGCGGGACCCGCGTGCGTGGCGGAGGCGCTGGCGTCACGGGTCCCGGAGGCGTCAGCGGCGTATTCCCATTACGCCGCAGGTTGGCGCTGGCCAGCTCAGCGCACGGCTGAGCGCGATCTGCTCGTCGAAACCCCGGGCTGTGTCATCGGGCATGTCGACGGGACGGCGGGTGCTCGTGTCCATGTGCACGACGATCAGCTCCAGCGTGTACGCCAGCCGGTCGCGCTCGCGGTCGAGGAGGAACGACATGATGTGCCCGGCCCGCCGGGACCTGTCCAGGAACCGGCTGTGCACCGACAGCTTGTCGCCGAGGCTGAGTTCGCTGAAATAACGCAGATGGTGCTCGGCGGTGAAGACGCCCATCCGCCGCTGTTCGTGGTAGGTGCTGTCGATGCCGATCCGCTCGGCGTGCAGTCCCACGGCCTCGGCGCCGAGCATGAGGTAGAAGCGGACGTTCATGTGCCCGTAGAAGTCGATGTACTCGGGTTGGACCGTGGTTTCGATCAACGCGGGCAGTTCGAGGACCTGGGCGAACGTCGGCAGCGGAGTCGTGTGCGCGGCCGGTTGGGCGGCCGGTTGGAGTGTCACCACGCGCTCCGGCCGTGCTGGCATGCCTTCTGGGCGACGAACGTCCGCTGGATTTTCACGGCACCGCCGGTGATCAGGTAGGCCGCCACATGGGCCGCCACATGGGCCACCACGTCGTGACGGCGTTGCCGCGGCGGGAGCTCGGCCGCATGTTCGGGGTGGTGCGAATCCGTATCGTCACCTCGACGGCGTTCTTCGCCGCCATCGACGGTCACCGCTTGCTCATGGATGCCTGCGCCGCCGAAGGGGCGTGGTTGTCGAGCGGCGTGCGGCAGGCTTCCCGCTTCTCGGTGAACGTGACGGGTGACAAGGGCTCCTCCTGTCCTGGGCCGGCGGGTCGGACGGGTGTGCCGGCAGCAGGCCGTCTGGCGGTGGATCGGTCGGTTGGTAATCATACGTTTGTCTGTGCAAACCATGCCAATGGTCGGTCCGATCACTGGCGGACTGGCCGCCGGCGCCTCGTTCACGATCACGGGCCGGCTCCCGTCGCAGGCCCGCCGCCGGCCCGCCGCCGGCGCCGGTGTTACGACGCCGACCCGATCGCGGCGTCCGCGGCGGCGATGTCCTTGTGGAACCGCTTGTGAATGTTCAGCTTTTCGCCGGTCGCCTGAGTCTTTCCCCACAGACCGCTGAGCGGCCCCAGCACGGTCTGCCGCGGCAGCCGCGCGAGCGGGGCGTCTCCCTTCGGCTTGCTCGGGACGAGCTTGCCGGCCCTGAGCACCAGAATGCTCTGGTCGGTGACGACCACGATTCTGTAGTCGATCCAGAAGATGATCAGCGTGGTGAGGAGGAAGCTGTGGCTGCCACCGTGGAGGGCGAACTCGCGGGCGCGCGCGTCGCGCACGTCCTCGCCCTGGCCGAGGCAGACCCACCAGGGCTTGCCGAGGTCTCGGACAGGTTCGAGGCCATGGGTGCGTTCCTGCTCGCCGCCGAGGCCGCGGCCGACGCCGCCGTGGCGTGGCGCAGGCTCGGCAAGCCCAGGAAGGCCGACGCCGAGCTGCACCGCGCGGCGATCCGGCTGAGCCGCTGCGAGGGAGCGAGAACTCCTGCCCTGGCCCCGATCAGCGTACGTTCACAGCTCACCCCAGCCGAGCGCGAGACCGCTCTCCTCGCCGCGAACGGGCTCACCAGCAAGGAGATCGCCGAGCAGCTTCGCATCTCCGCCCGGACCGTCGACAACCGGCTCCAACGCATCTTCCGGAAACTTGGCATCTCACGACGGGCGGAGCTGGCCGCTCTGATGCGGTAGGACCAGCGAAGCCTTACTCTGGATCCGTTTGTGCCCTCATGTCATGTTCTCGGTCGTGAGTCGTGAGTCGTGCGGTGAAGGTCGCGATCTCCGCGCGGACCGGTGGTCGTTCAGCCCGGCGTGGGTAGGTCCGTTTCCGTGTGATCAGGCGGCGGTGCCACCGTAGGACGATGCCGGGGTGACCGGAACGCCTTTGCGCTGACACGTAGCGCAGAAGCCCATTAGGGCCTACGGACGAGATCCGGGCACGGACAGGATTCCAGGATCCCGCGGGCGGACGTGAGAACATCGTCGCCGGAGGAGTCTCACGCAACGAGGCAGGGGATGGATCCGATGCATCGTGAACAGCGGGCGGTCGCCGACCGATTATCGCCCGCGCCGGCCGATCTGCCCCCGGACACCTGGCCCCTGATCGGCCGGGACGCCGAACTCGACGCGCTGACCCACGCCCTCACCGGTGCGGCCCCGCACAGCGTCATCATCGTCGGCCCCGCCGGCGTCGGTAAGACTCGCCTGGCCCGCGAGGCAATGCTGATCGCCGCCGCGGCCGGCCACGAGGCGCGCTGGGTGACGGCGACGCGCTCCGTGGCGCGGGCTCCGTTCGGGGCCTTCGCACCCCTGTTGGCCGTGCCCGAGCCAAGGGACGGGATCGGGCCGGTGGACTCGTTCGAGGGACTGCTGCGGCGGACGGCGTACGCCCTCGTCAACCATGGCGGCGTGGGCCGCCTGCTGCTGTTCGTCGACGACGCGCAGTTGCTCGACGAGGCGTCGGCGGGCCTGATCCAGCAGCTCGTGTCGGCGGACGCCGTGCTGGTGGTTGCCACGGTCCGGACGGGAGAGCCGACGCCCGCGGCGGTGACCTCGCTGTGGAAGGACGACCTTGCGATCCGGCTCCGTCTGAGCGATCTGGCTGACAGCGTCATCGACGACCTGTTGACAGTGGTCCTGGGGGATCAGGTCGACCGTGCCACCGTCGCCGAGCTGACCGCTCGTTGCCAGGGCAACGTGCTGTTTCTCCGGGAGCTCGTGCGCGGCGCGCTGGCGGACGGCACCCTGGTCCGCCACGGTGGGGTGTGGCGGATGACCGGGGCGCCGGCGCCCTCGGACCGGATCGTCGAGTTCGTTGACGCCCGCCTGGCCGGACTCTCCTCCGATGCCCGAGCGCTGCTGGAGCTGACGGCCTACGGCGAACCTCTCGGGGGCGCGGAGCTCGACGCGTTGGGCGACGAGCGCCTGGTCGAGGAGCTGGAGCGGGAGGGTCTGCTTGTCAGCGCGTTCCACAGCCGCCGTCTGCAGATTCGTCTTGGCCATCCCATCTACGCAGACGTGCTGCGTGCGCAGACATCGGCCGTGCGGGTCGGCGCGATGGCCCGCGCCCTTGCCACCATCGTCGAGCGGACCGGCTGCCGCCGACGCGACGACCTCCTGCGGATCGGGCTCTGGCGCCTCGATGGCGGCGGTGGGCAACCCGATGTGCTACTCGAGGCCGCGCGCGCGGCCCGGTGGCACTACGACTTCCCGCTCGCCGAGCGTCTGGCACGTGCCGCCGTCGAGGCGGGGGCCGGCTTCGGCGGCCGGTTGCTCGCGGCCCAGACGGCCGCCCTGCCGGGACGGGGGGAGGCGGCCGAGCGTGAGCTCGCGGAGCTCGCGGGCTGCGTGGCGAACGACGAGGAACGTGCGCGCGCGGCGATCGCCCGGATCGACGTCCTGTGGCTCTCGCTCGGCCGGATGCAGGACGGACTGCGCGTCGCCGAGGATGCGCAGGCCACCATCGCCGATGTCGGCCTGCGGACGGAGGTCTCGAGCCACCGCGCCGGGCTGGTGCTGGGGAGTGAGGGTCCGCGGGCCGCGGTGCGCGTCCTGGAGCCGCTGCTGGCCGAGGCGCGGGGGCGGTCGCTCGTGTGGATGGGCGTCGTGGGCGCGTTCAGCCTCGGGCGCCTCGGACGATTACGCGAGGGTCTGGACGTGGCGGACCGTGCGTATGCGGCCGGCGTCGCCCTGACGGAACCTGACGACTGGTACCCGTGGTTCAACCTCCATGCCCGCTGCGAGCTCCTCGTGCAGGCGGGCCGGTTCGCGGATGCCGAGCGGCTGGCCCGCGAGCAGCACCAGCGCGGCCTTGACGAGGGCAGTAGCGAGGCGCGGGCCTGGTTCCTCTGGAACCTCTCGCGCACCGTCCGCGATCGCGGCAACGTCCGGACCGCGGCCCGCGACGCCCGGGAGGCGGCGACCCTGCTGCATCGGCTCGGGCGGCTCGGGGTCCAGCACACGCTGCTCTCGCTCCTGGCCCAGGCGCAGGCGCTCGCGGGTGACGCCGCCGCGGCGCGGCGCTCCCTCGCGGCCATCGACGCCCTCGGGATCGAGCAGCCGCGGTGGAGCTGGACCGACCATCTCGCGGCTCAGGCGTGGACGGCCGTGGCCGAGGGGCGGATCGCTCAGGGGCGCGATCTGCTTGCCCGTGCGACCCAGGTGGGCGAGCAGATCGGCGACCATACCGGCGCAGCAGCCGCGCTCCACGACATCGGCAGGCTCGGGACGCCGCGCCGGGTCGTGGACCGCCTCGTTGCGCTCGCCCGAGAGCTGGAAGGCGACCTTGTCGCGGCGCGGGCCGCGCACGTCGTCGCCCTCGCCGAGGAGGATCCACGCGCGCTCGACGCGGTCGCCACGACCTTTGAACACCTCGACGCCGAGCTGCTGGCCGCCGAGGCCGCCGCCGACGCCGCGGTCGCCTGGCGCCGGGCAGGCGACGTCCACCGCGCGGATGCCGGGCTGCACCGGGCGGCAGCGCTCGCGGCGCGCTGCAAGGGCGCGGTCACCCCGGCGCTCGCGCCGATCGAGTCACGGGTGCGGCTGACCGACGCCGAGCGTGAGACCGCGCTGCTGGCCGCGGCGGGACACACCGACCGCGACATCGCGGCCGAGTTGCAGCTGTCCGTGCGGACCGTCGGCAACCGCCTGCAGCGCGTATACCACAAGCTTGGCGTGTCCCGGCGGACCGACCTGGCGCGCCTTCTCCGCTGACCGCGCCGACGGGTAGCACGCCGCGCGCGTCGTCCCCGCACTCGTCCCCGTGTTCGTTCGTGGACGCCTGCTCGTCTGCGCCCAGACAGAGTATGTTCCTACTCTGTTACGCCCGAAATGGCCGGTGTTAGCTTCCCGGCCATGGTCACCACGGAACACGCGATCACAAGCGTTTCGGAGGGTGTGGAGCGGCGCATCGAGGAACTGCGTCGACGTCATCCCGTCGAACCGACCGTCGACGAGGTCCTCAGCACGAAGCTGCGACGCCGGGGGCACGACGTGCACACCGCCCGCAGCGTGGAGGACATCGGCAAGCGCCTCCACGCCTTCCTCGCCCACCGGCTGGACGGCCCCTTCACCATCAGCGGCCTCGCCCGGCTGCCGGGCGGCGCGTAGAAGGAGCAGTTCAGCTTCGACCTCGAGTGGACGGAGGACGGCGAACCGCGCCGCGACCGAATGGTGCTGCGGATGAACCCGCCCGCGTCCGTCGTGGAGACGCACCGCGTTCGCGAATTCCAGCTCCTGCGGGCCCTCGACGGCATCCTGCCCGTGCCGCGCGCCTACTGGGTGACCCAGGACCGCGCCGAGCTGGGCGAGCCCGCGATGGTCTGCGGCTTCACCCGTGGTGTCGCCGCGCCGACAAAGGGCGAGCACAGGGCGTCCGGGCTCGGCACGGTCTACGGGCCGGAGCTGCGGGCCAAGCTCGCCCCCCAGTTCGTCGCCCACCTGGCCACGCTGCACACCCTGGACCCGTCGACCGTCGTCCTGGACGCCTTCGGGGTGCCGGCGGCCGGCACGACGCAGGGAGTCGACTGGCGGCTCGGGATGTGGGACCGGGCGTGGGAGGAGGACTCCTTCGAGCCGCACCCGACGGTCACGCTGACCCGCCAGTGGCTGTGGGAGAACCGCCCGCCGATCGACCGGATCTCGATCGTGCACGGCGACTACCGCAACGGGAACTTCCTGTTCGACGAGGACACGGGCGAGATCACGGCGATCCTCGACTGGGAGCTCGGCCACCTCGGCGACCGGCACCACGACCTTGCGTACGCGATGCTCGGCGGCTGGGGCCACCTCGACGATGAGGGCCGTTTTCTTTGCAGCGGCCTCGTCGACACGGAGACCTTTGTCGCGGAGTACGAACGCCTCTCGGGCCTGTCCGTCGACCCGGAACGGCTGCGCTACTACACCGTGCTGAACATGTACTGGGCGGTGGTGGCCACCAGCGCATCGGGTGTCCGGATCAGCGCGGACCACATGACGCACCTCGACGTGATGATGAATTTCCTCAGTGGCCTCGGTGCGTCGTTCATGGCCGAGCTCAACCGTGTTCTCGAAGGAGCCTGAACCATGATCCCCACCATCTCGCAGCAGTTACGGGGCATCCGCTCGGCGATGGCCAAGTCGATTGTCCCGGCGCTGCCCGCCGGCGACAGTTTCGTCCAGGAGCAGGCCGGTCTTGTCCTGGCGACCCTGGACTGGGTGCTCGACGTCCAGGAATCCGAGACCCTCTATGAGGCGACCGAACGCGATGAGTACCGCGAGCTGCTTGACCGTCTCTCGGCGCTGTCGTCCGTCCCCGCCACCGACGCGCACGCCGTCCCGGCCCCCGACCCCTCGGCGATCCCCGACCTCGCGCTCCTGCGGGTGGAGACCCAGGCGCTGAAGGTGGCGGTCGACGCGCGTTTCACGGCGATCGCCGCCGACGGCAGCGCCGAGGACCGCGCCGCGGCTCGCGAATTGTTGGTGGGCGTCGCCGCCCGCCAGAGCGTGCGGGAGCAGGCGTGGTTCCGGATGACCGGGTTTCCGAGCGAGGTCCACGGCGACATCCGCTCCGTGCTGACCGGGAACGCCACGACGCCGGGACAGGACGCGGCGTGAGCGGACACGTGCGGGAGGAGACGAGGAGCGGCGAGATCACTCCGGAACGCGGCGTGGCGGACGGCGGCCTGCCGGACCCGATCGACGAGCTCGGGATCTACCTGCTACCGGGCCGGGTGAAGGACCCGGCCCGGGCGATCACGGAGGCGATCGACGCGGAGCGCCTCGGCCTCACCTCGGCGTGGATCGCCGAGCGGCTGGACATGAAGGAGCTCGGGGTGCTCTGCGGCGCGGTCGCCGCGAGCACGCAGCGGATCCGCCTGGGCATGGGCTCGATCGCCGCGGGGAGCAGGCATCCGCTGATGACCGCCGCCGCGGGCTCCACGATGCAGGAGACGTTCGGTGACCGGCTGCTGCTCGGGCTCGCCCGTGGCCTCGGATCGGTCCTCGGCGACCATGGCATGCCGGTCCCGAAGATGGCCGCGTTCGAGGACTACGCGTCGATCCTGCTGCGCCTGTGGGACGGCGAGACCATCGACTACGACGGTCCGCTGGGACGGTTCCCGAACCTGCGCATGGTCGATCCGCCGACGGCGCCCCGGCCGCAGCTCCTCCTGAGCGCGTGGTCCCCGCTGCCGAAGGCGACGGCGCTCGCGGCCCGGTTGTTCGACGGCGTCTTCCTTGGCTCGGAGCTGACAGTCGAGGCCGTCGCCGCTGTGTCACGGCGCCTGGACGAGGCGTGTGAGCGGATCGGGCGCGACCCGCGGTCACTGAAACTCTACGCGATCGTCATCACCGCTCCCGATCTGTCACCGGAGGAAGAGCTGGCAGTCGTCAACGCACGGATGATCACACACCTGGACTTCGACGGCGTCGGCGAGCTCATCATGCGCGAGAACGGGTGGGATCCCGAGCCACTGCACCGCCTGCTGAGTCGGGAGGAGCTGCAGGGTGGCGGCACGGCCGATCAGAAGTTCCACCGGAGCGAACTCCTGGATCTCGGCGCGAAGCTACCGCGGGAGTGGGTGGAGACCGGCTGCGTCGTCGGGTCCGCCGCGCACTGCGCGGCGCGCCTGCGGGAGTACCTCGACGCCGGGGTGGACCACATCGTGCTGCACGGCAGCGGACCGAAACAGCTTGAGGGCCTCGTACGGGCGTGGCACGAGACGTCCGTATCCGGGACTCCGTAACAGAACTCGTTCGTTCTGCCGGAGCACCGGCACGATTACCTCTACCGACCGCGAGAGGACAATCAGCGCCGGTGATCATGCCGGGTGCGGGATGTTGCCGCCGAGGCTGTCAGGGACGGTTCGTCTGACACCGAGTTTGAATTTATGGTCATCATCCATGGTCGTTGTTTTCGACGGTGAGCTGTGGATATGGGCTGCCCGGCGAGCCGACAGCTGGACGTTCGTCAGCCTGCCCGTCGAGGTGTCCGAGGAGATCCGTGACCTGGCCGGCGGGCTGCGTCGTGGCTTCGGGTCGCTGCGGGTGCGGGTCACGATCGGTGGCAGCACCTGGACGACCTCGATCTTCCCTGACCGCACCCGTGGCAGTTACGTACTGCCCGTCAAGCGCGCCGTCCGCAACGCCGAAGCCCTGGCCGCGGGTGACATCGCGACCGTGACCGTCGAACTCCTCGACTTCTGATGACCGGCGCCTTTATCTCGTCACGTCTCGGGGCGTGCCAAGGCAGCGAGCACCGATAGCCGTTGAGCCACAGAAGATTCATCCGCACCGGTGTCGGCAGCCCGGAAAAGACCTCGTGGCGCCAGCCCACTGCGCGACACTCGTCGGCGGTTAATCCGACCTTCAAAAGGAAGTCGGCGGAGCGCCGCTGATCAGGTCGGACGTCCCAGAGCACAACTGACCCGTCGTCGTGGCGGCTAAGAAAGTCAGGCGTGTGAATCACGGGGCGACGCCGCTCGGGGATCGAGAAGTGGAACTGCACGGGCTGGCTGACCAGCCAATGAACGTCGGTCCGAAGATCAAGCCAACGGAGCAAGTCATGCTCGAGCCCGGACTCGACTTCCATGGCTCCTCCCGTCGTCGCTGCATGGGCGCGGCGGGGGATGTGCCGTGAAAAATCGCCGGACGCCGGCCGCCTCGTGGGCAGCAGGTCTCGCGGGTCAGGTGTGCCCAACGTGGTCGCGCAGTCCCACTCCGCACGCAGGCCGGGTCGTTCCATCGAAAGGAACCAGACCGACGACATCACGGTCGTCCGCCGGCTCGCTCCTGTCGCATCAGTGGATGCGGTCTGAGGTCGCTATCGAATTCAGTCTCGACTGACCCTGCCGGTCGACGCTTGACAAGATGGAAGAGGACCTCAGTCAGGAGAGTCCACACGCTGAAATGTTCGCGCCAGTCGACCAGTGCGCCGTCCTCGAAGCGTAGGACGCCGGTCACAGGAAGCGACGCGATCAGGTCCCCGTTCGGTCTGCGGAGGTGGTCGATCCGTCGCGTGTAGACGGTGTCACCGTCGCGCGCGATGCTGACGAGGTCGACGCGAGCGGTGGCGAGGCGCAGCGTCGCGTGCGCAATCTTGAGGAAGATCAAGGCTTGGCGCCGACTCCGGGTGAGGATCATCGGACGCTGGTCCCACCGGCATCGCTGGCCCATCAGGTTCTCAAAGGCGCCAAGCATGGATTCGAAGGACGGCTCCCACGCTTCGAAAAATTCGCGTGTGCGGGCCTCGAGGTCGTATCCGCGGGTCACGGCAGCAGGTCCTGACTCCCGCGCGGGTACAGCAGTGCTGAGCCCAGCGCGCAGACGATCAACACCCCGCCGGCGGCCAGGAAGGCACTGTGCCATCCATGCAGCACAGCGTCGCGAACTATGCCGTCGAGGGATTGTGCACCTGGATCGCTTAGGGCGGTTGCCGGCGACTGGGCGACGATGCTCGAGGCATCGTGCCCACTGAGGAAGTGACGGTAGGCGGTGTTGAACACCGATCCCGTGATGGCGATGCCCAGGGCAGCGCCTAGTTCGCGGGTGAGGTCGTTGAGTGCCGACGCGAGGCCTTGTTGAGAAGGCGGCAGACCGTCAAGGATAGTCATCGTGGGCGCGATGACGCCGAACCCGATCCCCGACCAGATCAACACGGTGCCGGTCGCCATCGCAACGTACGACGGCGTCGCGCCGGCCCACACTGCCGAGAGAACCGCGCCGAGCGCGCACGCAACCAGTGCGATCGTCACGAGCGCTCGCTCGCTCAGCCGTCGTCCCGCGACAAGCGCCAACGGTACGACTGCAAGCATCACGACACTCGGAGG
>NZ_CAAAFS010000220.1:0-2444 GCF_900634755.1 Protofrankia symbiont of Coriaria myrtifolia | reverse complement strand
ACTCAGGACACTAGAACCTGTCCAGCCTGCCGGCCCAGCCAATATGTCTCTTGCATCGGCGTCAACGGGAACGTGTCGCCTGCAGCCTCTGGACGAGGGTTTCGATGTTCGCGGTGGGTGACACTCACGATGCCAGGACCTTTCCGAATCGGCTTGTCATGGGGGCGGGGTTGATCCGCGATCGGATCGCGAAGGTCTGAATCTGGAATCCGTTGACGCTTCCGCCCTCCGCTCCGAGGGAGCTGAGGCGAAGGTCAGCAGCACGGGCCCGGGTTGGAACAACCGCGATGGCCCCACAGTGCGTCGCATCAACAGGCAGATTGCGAACGGCGACCGGCGTCCGAACCACCGTGCCCACCGTCGTGGCGGCCGATGGTTGTGGCTCAAGTCGTACCTCCGACATCGGGACTGCCAGCCCCAGGTCGACAGCCTTAAGGCAGGCTTCCTTGCGTACTCACGCCTGAGTCGCCGTTTCCAAGCGTCCTCGGCGGCCTGATCAACGAATACGAACGAGCCGCCTAAAAGACCAGGCCAACGCCGAAGGCCCAGTTCTGGCACCCCACAAGTGCCAGAGGCGCCAGCGCCTGACCGGAGACCTACAGCGGTGTCAGTTCGGAGACGAGCCAGCGGCCGTTGATGTGTTCCATGGTGATGCGGACTCTGCTGCCGGTGAGTACCGGCTGGGGGGTGTCCTGGGCCTGTGAGGTCTGATTGAGGAAGGTCAGGACCTGCACTTTGTCGGTGTCAGCGGAGATCACTGATGCCATGGCCACGCTGGTCTTGGTGACGAGTTTGCGTTGTTTGGCGGCGGGTGTGACGAGGTCGGTGACCAGCCGAGCGTAGTCGTCTTTGAACTGGCCGGTGAGCCGGTCGCCGCGGGTCGGGGTGTCCCGGTCGATGGTTTGGTAGTCGTAGGAGAGCAGGGCGGCCGCGTTCTGTTTGGCTGCCTCGAGTGCGGCGCTGCGGGCGGCTTCTACCTTGTCGGTGTGGGCGTTGGCTCGTGCCAGCAGGATGCTGGAGATCGTCGAAGCGAGTACCACGGCGGCCAGGACCGCCAGCACGGCCACCGGGTGGCGCAGGACGACCCGGCCGGACGCCCGTGGGAGGCGTCCCACGGCGGCCAGCGCCCCTGCCGCCCGGTGGTTACGCTCTCGGCTCCGACGGCGGGTGCCGGTGGCCTCGTCGGCTACCGGCGGTGCGGTGGTCTGCTCGGCCGGGTCCGATACCGGGCTCGGTTCGGTCAGTGCCCCTGCCACGGAGGCCCTTGTCGGGGAGGTTGCTGGTGGGGTCATTGCACGAACTCCACTCGTGACGCGAGCCAGTGTCCGTCCGACTGGCGGTGCACCTCGATGAGCATCCGGTAAAAACGTTCCTCACCGTCGGGGGTCTGGTCGTTCTTGACCGTGCTGGACAGGGCGACGGCGACCTTGGCGGTGTTCCTGTCGAGGCTGACCAGACCGGTTTCCTTCACCTCGCCGGTGGTGATGACCTTTCCCTGTCGGACGAGATCCTTGTAGGAGTCGATGTTGGTGGCGAACTGGTCGGCGAACTCACCGGTGCCGCTGGCGAGGATGCGTTGGATGTCCTGGTCGGCGGTGGCGAAGTTGATGGTTGTCAGGTTCACCGCGCTCTGCCGGGCGGCCTGTAGTGCGGCGGCCCGGTCGTGGGTGCGGGCCTGGTCCGCACGCCAGGTGCCGGCCCACAGGACGGTGAGTACGGTCAGGGTGACGGCGGCCGCGGCGAGCAGCCCACCGGCCACCGTGGTGCGCCGGCCCCACCGGTGGGCAGCCGGCGCCCGCGCACCGGTGTCCGCCGCCGCGGTGTCGGTGCATTCCTCCGCTGATTCCCCTGCCGTGTCTTCTTCGCCTGTCCCCGGGGGTGTGGGCGTGGTGCTGCCGGGTCGTGGCGGGGTATCGCCGGGGCTGCCCGCCGGGTCAGGCGCGGTCGTCCCGACGCTTTCGATCCGGACGAGCCCGTCGATCGTTGGGCTGGCTGGACGGGCGTTCGTGCGGTCCACGTCCGGTTCGTCGGTCACTGGCCGAGTGTTCCCAGTAACAGATGTTGCCATGTCATCTCCCTTGCAGGTGGTGCCGGCGTGGCCGACCCACTGAGGAATCCGAGAATGTCGTTCCCGACCGTCGCGACCGGATTGGTGATATCCAGAATGGATGGCGGGGTGCTGGTGGTCCGGAAACCGGAGCCGCGGCACTGGTAGATGGTCGCGGCCCGTTTCCCCGGCGGGGAGCCGGGCTCGAAGCACTGCAGGTTACGAGCGCCACGCACCACCCGCGGATCGTTCTGCGCCGCTTTGCAGTAGACGTCCGGGGGGAAGGGCACGTCAGTGATGTCGTGTGCGTTGCGCGGCCCTCCCGGCTGGCCGGCACTCGGCCATCCCACGGCACAGCCAGCCGAATAATTGACATTCATCTTTATATCTAGTAGAC
>NZ_CAAAFS010000219.1:0-3017 GCF_900634755.1 Protofrankia symbiont of Coriaria myrtifolia | reverse complement strand
GATGACGCCCGCACCAAACTCCGCCACCTATACCCCACACATTAGCGGCGACAGTCTACTAGGGCGATATGGCCGTTGCGCTGTGGTGCTGCCGCCGCGGTGGCCCCGGTGAACCACATTGGATACACGACGAGGACCTGCTCGATGGGTGTCCGGTACGCGGCGGCGAGATCGGCCAGCACGTCGGAGGAACCCAGCAGCACCGGCATGGTCGGGGACAGGTCCTTCAGCAGCCCCTCCGCCTGCCCGGCCGCCCCGGGCACGCTGGCGAACACCCCGCGCAGGTCGCTGTCACTGCGGCGTAGCTGTTCGGTGAATGCCGCCAGGTCGGATGTCCACCCCCGGATCGCCGGGCTGGTCGTCAGCTGGCTGTCGAGCACCGGTTCGGCGTCGGTGAGCAGCCGCGCGGTCGCCTCGTAGTTCGCGTCCGCCTGCCCGACCAGGTTCTGGGTGCCCACCAGCAGCCGTTGCAGGTCCGGGCCGATGCCCTCGAAGGCCTGCTCGGCCTCGTCCAGCACCGTGGCCAGGCTGTCCTGCGGCACCGAGGTCAACAACGCGTGCAGATCATCGAGGACGCCGGCGATCTGCTTCGGGGTGCGAGTGCGCTCAGCGGGGATCCGGCTGCTGTCGGTCAGGGTCGGGCCGCTGGTCGTGCGGGGGATGAGGTCGACGTACTGTTCCCCGATCGCGGACACGCTGTGGATCTCCGCGTCGGTGTCCACCGGGATCTTCCGGCCCCGGTCGAGGCGCATCTCGACGTCGACGCCGTCGCTGGCGAGCCGGACGGCGGTGACCGTCCCGGACTGGACACCGCGGTAGGTGACGTTGGCGTGCGGGTAGATCCCCGCTCCCTCGGTGAAGCGGGCGGTGACCGTGTAGGTGCCGATGCCGAGTTCGGCGGGTACCCGCGCGTACCGGAAGAAGATCAGTAGTCCCGCGGTCAGGGACAGCAGGGTGAAGACCACGAGCTGGACGCGGACCATCCGGGAGATCATCGACTGCCTCCCCCGAGTAGGCCGCCTACCAGGCCGCCGAGCAGTGACGGATCGGACGGGGTGGGCGTGGGCGATGCCGGGGCCTGCGGCTGCCCCGCCATCCCTTGGCCCTGCTGGGCCGGGGCCGGCGTGGGCGGCTGCTGGGCGGGTGCGGTGAGCGGGTTGGCCGCCTGGTCCCCGAGCCCGAGCGTCCCGCCGAGTAGCCCGTGCAGGCCGGTGAGAGATCCCTCGAGAGGGGTCCCGCTGAGCAGGGTCCGGTCGATGTTGGGAAGGGTGAGGTCCACGGTGCCCCACAGGTTGATGTAGTCGCCGCGGAACACCTCGCCGAAGGTGTCCAGTGGGAAGAGCAGGGTGCCCACCTGCCAGAGTGACTCGTGCAGTGACGATCCGGCGTCGGCGAGGCCCTTCAGCACGGGGCGCAGCGCGGCCACGTTACGCACGATGTCGTCCCCACCGCGGGTGACAACATCATCGACCTGCCGGCCAAAGTCACCGAGCGCGACCAGAGTGTTCACCAGGTTCTCGCGCTCCTGGTTGAGTACGTCGAGGGCCGGGGGGAAGGCGGCCAGGGCCCGTTCGATGGTCGGGTTCTGCTCGCGGAACCGGCCGGAGATCCGGTCCAGGGAGTCCAGCGCCCGGGTGATGCTGGCCTTCTGCTCGTCCAGCCGCGTCACCGTGGTGTCGACCTGGTGCAGCAGGTCCCGGGTCGTGCCCTCCCGGCCCCCGAGCGCCTTGTTCACCTCGGTGGTGATCGTCTTGAGCTGGCCCAGCCCGCCGCCGTTGAGCAGGGCCGCGGCGGAGGCCAGGACGTCCTCGGTCTCCGGGTAGTGGCCGCTGCGGGTGATCGGAACGACGGAGCCGTCGTGCAGCCGGCCGACGGGCTCGTCCTGGGTGGGTGGGGCGAGTTCGATGTGCTTGGCGCCGAGCAGGCTGGTCTGGCCGATGGTGGCGGTGGCGTTCTCCGGCAGGACCACGTCCTTGTCCAGGCTCACCGTCACGACGGCGGTCCAGTCCTTCAGTTCCACCGACCGGATCGTCCCGACGGTGACGTCGTCGACCATGACCGGGGTGTTCGGGACGACGTTGAGCGCGTTACGCAGCTCGATCCGCACCGTGTAGGAGCCCGGGCCGCTGCCCTTGGTACCGGGCAGGTGGAATGAGTTGAGGCTCTCGAAACCACACCCGGTCAGAACGGCGGTCATCGCCGCCGCCGTGACCAGCGCCACCCAGCGCCGCCGGGGGCATGTCGCCGCACGCATCATCGTCCACTTCCAGTTCCAGGAAGGAGCAGGCCACCAAGACCCGGCAGTGACACCGGCGGGGGCAACTCGGACGTGCCAGTCGGAATCGGAGGGGCAGTGCGGTCCGTGCCGCTGGGCGCGGGACCGGCTACCGGACCGCCGCCTCCGGACTGGTTGAGCGGGCCGTTGATCCCGATCGGCGGCGACTGCACCCGCAACAGGTTCAGCAGCGGGCCCAGATAGCCCAGACACGTCTTGGCGCCCGCTGCCGGGTCGTTTGCCGCCTGGGTGGCCATGACCTCGCAGACCAGCTCGGCGGGGGTGGACAGGTTGTCCAACACGAGCCCACCGGTAACCGCACCGTTGTCACGCATCGACAGGATGTTGAACGCGTTTGTCAGCGTGTTCGGGCCGACGTGCAGGATGGTGGCGAGGTTGTCCCGCTGGGCCGCGAGCGTCCGGGTCAGTTCGGCGAGTTGCCCGGTGGCGTTGGAGATCTCGCCCCGGTTGTCCGCGAGGAACCCCTCGACAAGTGTGGCGGCCCGCTCGACCCCGGCGAGGGCGGCGGCAAGGTCACCGTCGTTGTCGTGCAGCAGGTCGGAGACTCCGGCCAGCCGCCGGTTGAACTCCGCGACCTGACCGTCCATCCCCGCCAACGCCGACACAAACACCTGCAGGTTACGGACCGTACCGAAAATATCCCCGCCGCTGTCCGACAGCGTCTGCACCGCCGACGACAACTCACGCACCATCGTGTTGAAACTCTTCCCCTGCCCCCTGC
>NZ_CAAAFS010000218.1:0-4131 GCF_900634755.1 Protofrankia symbiont of Coriaria myrtifolia | reverse complement strand
GCCCCCTGCCCCCTGCCCCCTGCCATTCGCTGCCGCGGTGTCCAGGAAGTCCGACAGGGCACCGTCACGATTCAGCCCGTTCGGCCCCAACGCCGTGGACAACCGCGACAACTGCGCCTTCAGATCGTCGAACTCCAACGGCGCCGCCGTCCGCGTCAACGGAATCGTGCCCCCGTTCGCGAATGTCGGACCACCGGTATACGGCGGGTCGAGCTGGACGAACCGGGTCGCCACCAGCGTCGGCGACACAATCGCCGCACGCACGCACGTCCGCCGGCAGACTGTACCTACCGTCGTAGCTGAACTCGACCCGTACCCTGTCCTTCTCCGGAACAATCGCGTCGATCCTCCCGACCACAACCCCCCGGATCCGGACCTTGTCATGCACATAGACGTTCTTCACCGACCGGAAATAGGCCACACCATGCTTGTCACCGCCACCCAGCAGGAGTACCAGGGCGGTCGCGGCCACCGCCACGACAACAACAGCGGCGATCAGACCGTACGGTCGGCCGGCGAGTCTCTGTGTCATGAACGTGCCTATCTCCCGTTCAGCCCGAGCAGATCCCCCAGCGAGGGCAGCGTCGGAGTCAGTGGCTGCGGCTGCCCGGCCGGCAGTGGGATCTGCGGAACAAGATCATGCGTACCGACAGCCCCGACCGCGGCGTCAAGGGATCCCTGGAACCAGGGGCCGCTGGCGACCCCCTCACCGAAGCCGGTGATGAAGCTGGCGACCTGGCTCACCGCGGAGACGATGTTGCTCTGGTTACGCCGCAGCAGCTCCAACGTCGCGTTCAGCTCGGTCAGCGCCGGCTTCAACTGCTGGTTGTTGTCGGTGACCAGGCCACTGATCTGGTCGGCAACCGCGGTGGTGTTGACCAGCAGTCTGTGCAGGCTCGCCCGCCGGCTCTCCAGCTCCGCCAGAAGGGAGTTACCGTCCAGCATCAGCGTGGTGATCTGCCGGGTGCGCTGCCGGAAGACCTCCGTCACGCTGCCGGTCCTGGCGAACAGCTCACGGATCGCCTGGTCCCGCGAACCAATCGTCTCAGACAGCCTGGTCAGCCCATCCATGGCAGGCCCGATGTCCCCGGCGGTGTCCCGGAAGGCGTCGGAGAACGTGCTCAACGCCTGCGCGAGCTGCTCGGTATCCACCTGCCCGACCTGCCCACTGACATCATCCAGACCCTGCGTGATGCTGTACGGGGCGGTGGTCCGCGCCACCGGAATGTCACCGCCGCCTCCCAGCGGCCTGTCCCCGCGCGGCACCAGACTGAGATACCGTGCGCCGAGCAGCGTATTGGTCTTGATCTGCGCCGTGGTCGCGTCCCCGAGCCGGACATGTTTCGCGGTGAACGTCACCTTCACGTCAGGGCCGTCGAGGCCAACACCGGTCACCTTCCCGATCTGTGTGCCGGCGACCTTCACCGGGTCACCGGGCTGTAGCCCGCCGGCCTCGGTGAAATGCGCGGTATAGGAGTCGCCCGCGATAAACGGCAGCTTCGCGACCTGGAACGTACCGGCGATCGCCAGCAACGTCCCCGCAATACCCACCAGGGCGATCACAGTGAGATTGCGCTCACGGAACTTCTTGGCCATCGCTTCGCCTCACCTGCCGCTTCCGGTCGCGCTCACGGCCTGCGCGGCGGCTTTCTGTTCGCGCTGCGCGGGTGTCTCCAGTGGGGCGGTCCCAGGTTTGCAGCGCTCGACATTGTCACTCGGCCCGATCCACGGCGTGTATATCGGCTGCCCGTCCGGCCCGGTCAGCTTCACCCGCAGGGAACAGATGTACATCCCGTAGGTCGATTCTCGAGATCCCACCCGGGCGACCCGCAGATAGGCACCGGGCAGCAGACCAAGAACGGTATCGATCGTCTCCCGGCCCTCGTTCAGCGTGGTGGCGGTACGACCGAGTTCGTGAACCATGCCGGCGAACGGTTCCCGCAGATCGGTCAGCAGGTCGTTCAACCGTGTCGTCAACGTGCTCGCGGTGTCGAAGGACCCACCGAGGCGGGTACGGTCCTCCGCCAGGCCGGACACCAGATGCTGCAGGCCGTCGATCGTGCCCCCGAGCTGGCCGCTGTGATCGTCCAGGTTTCCCAGCACCGCGTTGAGGTTGTCGACCACCTGCCCGATCACCACGTCCCGGTCCGCCAGGGTGGAGGTCAACGACGCCGTCCTGGTCAGGATCGAATCGATCGTTCCCCCTTCACCCTGCAGGACCGAGATCAGCTCGCCGGAGAACTGGTTGAGTTGATCCGGAGCCAGTCCTTCGAACAGCGGGTGGAAGCCGGCCAGCAGGACGTCGAGGTCGAGCGCCGGCTGGGTCTGCGTCACCGGCAGCACCCCGCCGGGAGGCAACGGTTTCTGTTCTCCCGGGCCCTGGCGCAGCTCCAGGTAGCGGTCACCGGTGAGGTTCTTGTACCGCACCGCCGCCACCGCGCCGGTGAGCAGCGGCCGGCTGGTGTTGACGGTGAACGTCACCTTCGCCCGGGTGTTCTCGAAGGTCTTCACATCGGAGACCTTGCCGACCTCGACACCGGCGACGCGGACCGAGTCCCCGGATTTCAGCCCGGAGACGTCGGTGAACACCGCACCGTACTCGTCGCGGTCCTTAAAACTGAACCCACCGAGCTGAATCGAAATCAACAACAGCACCAGGGATGTGGCGACCGCGAAAACACCGGTCTTGACAGCCTGGCTACGGACCGCGAGAGCCGACCTGGTCACCGCCGACCCCCCGCCGCCGTGGTCGTACCAGCCGGGGTAGCCGGGCTGGTTGTGGCCGGGGTGCTGCCCAGGGTCGCCAGCGGTCCAAAAAGCCGGACCACCAGCGGGGTCTGGGCCAGCCGCGCCCGGTTCGCGTCCGGCCCGGGCGGATTGGGGTCACCACCCTTGTCCACCGGTACCATCAACGAAGCCGGGATGTAGCTGCCGTCGTAGTCGGGCATCCCGTGGCAGTTGGGCCCGTTGTCCGCGGCGATATTGGGCAGGTCGCGAGGATACTGGTATGGCTCGTTACCGGGCTGGATGCTGACGATCGCCATAACGCCGGGTACGACACCGCCGATGGCGGTCTTCAGCAGCTGGTGTGCCTTGTCCGCGCCTTGTAGGAAGCAGGAAAATTCCGGAGAATAATCTTCGAGCAGACTGGTGATGGGAATCAGTGAGTGTGCCAGATCGACCAGTCGGCTGCCGTTGATCGCGAGGAAGTCCTGACCGGTTCCCGACAGTGAACTGAGCTGTTGGAGAAGCCCGTGGAAAGCACCCTGCTGATCGACGAACGTGCGCGCGGTGACCGTGCCGTTCGCCAGCACCCGCATCAGGTCCGGAGTGGCGGCGGCGTAGATGTCGAGCACGGTCGCACCCTTGTCAAGGTCCCGGGTCAACTGCGGAATATCGTTGTTGATTTTACCGAGGTACGAATTAGTCACATCGATGGTCCTGCCGATCTCCTCACCACGGCCGGCCACCGCCTGCGACACCGCACCCAACGCCGCGTTCACCTTGGCCGGCTGCAGGACCCGCAGCACGTCGTCGAGCCTGTCGAAGACCCCGTTGGCCTCCACGCTGACGTCCTTCGACGAGAGCACGGCGCCCCTGCTCAACGTTCTGGTCGATGGATTCGGAGGTATCTGCAACGCCACGTGCTTGTTCCCGAACGCGGTCATCTGCTCCAGCCGCACCCCCACGTTCGCCGGGATGGAGCGCAGCTTGTCCGGCTGCATCGCCAGCGTGATCTCCACCCCGCCGTCACGCGCCAGCTTGACCGCACGGACCGTCCCGACATCCACCCCGCGTAGCTGCACCAGGTTGCCCGGACGCATCTGCAGGCCACTGCGGTCCGCTCGAAGCGTAACCCCCGCCGTCGGCGTGAAACTGTTCGCGTACATGGCTATGGTCAGCCCGACCAGCGTCGCGATAATCGACAGCAGGACCAGCGCCGAAATCTTGTACCGGACGCCCTCCGGCAGGGTGCGGTCGGACCGTGTGATGCGGGCCGCGCTCATCCTGAGATCCGGAAGTTGTGCTCGCCGCCGTACAGTGCCATCGCCACACACAACTCCACCGCGAGTACCGCGACCAACGACGTGCGCACCGCCTTACCCACCGCCTCACCCACCCCCGCCGGAC
>NZ_CAAAFS010000217.1:2374-3260 GCF_900634755.1 Protofrankia symbiont of Coriaria myrtifolia | reverse complement strand
AGTCGGCGTCGGGCCGCCGGATGGCGGCGGGTGGCGCTGCGCGGCTTTCCGGGTGCCCTTGCGTGATATCTCGGGGGGCGCAGGGTTTCCGGGCGGTTCCTGATCGGCCGTGGCTGAACCGTCGCGGTGTGTCGTGAGTGCGCGCTTGCTCCGGGCCGGTCGCGTCCGGTCCGTAAGTCGGCGGCCCGGTGGCCCGGTGGCCCGGTGGCCCGGTGGCGCCGCAACGGTCGGTGGCAGGGGGCGGGCCGGTGCCGGGCCGTCGGTCGCCCACGGTTGTTCGCGTGCTCCCAGTGTCCGTGTCACCTGTTCGTGCCGGCAGGGCCGTGGGCGGTGACGGTGCGTCCCGATAGCGGGCGCGGTAGGTGGCCGTGGGAGGCATCCGGCGCCGCGTGTCGTGGGCCGGTTCGGTATGGGATCCACCGTGGTGCTGGAATGGTGGCGTAGGTAGGGGTTTTCCCTTGTATCCGGAACGTGGTCAAGGCTTGACCAGGGATGATCGCACGGCTAGGTTGCAAACGATCGTTAGCGGTTTCCGTCGCTCTCCCAGCGGTCGGGCGCCCGTCCAGGCACCAGCAGAGAAAAGGAACAGCCGAAGTCGGGGGCCGGCGGAGGAGGCGCAGGGATGTGACAGTTGCCGCGAAGGCCGAGACGGCGTACGCGGTGACAGAGAGCGATGCCTATCACGGCTGGAAGTGGCCGAGCGGGCGAAATGTCACGATGACCGGTGCCGACACCGGGACACCGGGGCGGCCCGCTGACGCGGGGCCTCGCGACGACGGCCGCCGGTACGATCCCATCCGTGCCAGTCGGCCGCGCCGACGTGTTGATCAATACCCATGTTCCGATCAGCCAGACGGCCCTCTGTCATCGCATCCGTCTGCAGGTC
>NZ_CAAAFS010000217.1:0-2040 GCF_900634755.1 Protofrankia symbiont of Coriaria myrtifolia | reverse complement strand
ACCGCCGCACCATGCCCAGGGTGGCGGCACGACATCGCGCGCCCGCCCCCCGGCCTGTCGCCGGAGAAGTGACCCACCACGGCCATGACGGCCGCTGGCCCAGTTTGGGGAGACATGTCCCAGGTTCTGCCCTTTGTCGTCACCGGTCTGACGACCGGCGCGGTCTACGGGCTCGCTGGCACCGGCCTGGTGCTGACCTATAAGACGTCGGGCGTCTTCAACTTCGCGCACGGCGCGCTGGCAGCTGTCGCAGCATACCTCTTCTACTCCCTGCACATCGGCCAGGGTTGGTCCTGGCCGATGGCTGCGGCGGTCGCGGTGCTGCTGGCGGGGCCGCTGCTGGGCCTGGTCCTCGAACTTCTCGCGCGGTCGATCCAGGCGGCGAGCCTGGCCCTGCAGGTGGCGAGCACGGTCGGGCTCCTGCTCGTGATCCAGGCCGTCATCGTCCTTTCCTACGGGACGCTGGAGCTACGGACGGTCCCGGTCTTCCTCGCCTCGGGCGACGTGCGGCTGCTCGGGACGAACGTCCGCTGGACCGACATCGTGACCTTCGCCTTCGCGCTGCTCACCACGGCGGGTCTGTCGGTGATGTTCCGCACGACCCGGCTGGGGACGGCGATGCGCGCCGTCGTCGACGACCCCGCCCTGCTGGCCCTCACGGGAAACAGCCCGGCGACGACGCGGCGTTTCGCCTGGTCCATCGGCGCCACCCTGGCCGCGGCCTCCGGCGTGCTGTTCGCGCCGCTGCTGCCGCTGGACCCGGTGCAGCTGACCCTGCTGGTCGTGGCCGCGTTCGGCGCGGCGGCGGTCGGCGGGTTCACGAACCTGCCGCTGACCTTCGCCGGTGGGCTGGCCATCGGCGTGCTGGCCTCCCTGTCGACGAAGTACTTCACCACCGGCCCGCTGGCGGGGCTGCCGCCGGCGCTGCCGTTCACCGTGCTGTTCGTCGTGCTGCTGGTCTTCCCCCGCCGCTACCTCATCGGCCCGTCGCGGGCCGTCGCCCGCCGCCGGCCGTCGTGGACGGTGCCACCCGTCCTCCAGCTCGTCGCGGGCGCGGCGCTGCTGGCCGTGCTGGCGACCGTGCCCTCGTTCGCCGGCATCCACCTCACCGACTGGACCGTGGCGCTGGCGACGAGCATCGTCTTCCTCTCGCTCGGCCTGCTCGTCCGCAACTGCGGGCAGGTCTCGCTCTGCCAGGTCAGCTTCATGGCGATCGGTGCCGCCGGGTTCTCCCACCTGAGCGTCGACCACGGCCTGCCGTGGCTCGTCGCGCTGCTGCTGGCGGGGCTGGTCGCAGTGCCGGTCGGGGCGGTCCTCGCGATCCCGGCGATCCGGCTCACCGGGCTCTACCTGGCCCTGGCGACCTTCGGCTTCGGCATCTTCCTGCAGTACATGTTCTACGCGCAGGACTACATGTTCGGGCCCACCGGCGCCGGCCTGGACCAGCCGCGTCCCCACCTGTCCTGGCTGGAGATCGACGACGACCGGGGCTACTACTTCCTCGTGCTGGCGATGACCGTCATCGCCGCGGGAGTCCTGGCCGTGCTCGACCGCGGCCGGCTCGGCCGGCTGCTACGCGGGCTGGGTGACTCGCCGACCGCGCTGGAGACCAGCGGCGTGACGGTGAGCGTCACCCGCGTGCTCGTCTTCTGCGTCTCGGCGTTCATGGCCGCCGTCGGCGGGGCGCTGGGCGCAGTCGCGCAGAGCACCGTCTCCGCCGACTCGTATCATCCGCTGCTGTCACTGACGTACTTCGCTCTGATCGTCATCGTGCTGGGCGGCAACCCGTGGTATGCGCTGACGGCCGCCGGCGCCCTCGTCCTGATCCCGTCCTACTCCTCGGGCGAGAACACCGCGACGATCCTGCAGCTCGTCTTCGGCCTGGCGGCGATCGCGACGGCGATCGCCGCCCATTCGACGGCACTGGTCCCACCGGCGGTGCGGCAGGCGATCGGCACCGTCCTCGGTGGCCGCCGTCGCGCCGCGCGCGCCACCGCGGCGGCCGCCCCGCAGCCCGCCGCGGACAGCCCGCCGGCTGCC
>NZ_CAAAFS010000216.1:0-11068 GCF_900634755.1 Protofrankia symbiont of Coriaria myrtifolia | reverse complement strand
GCCGGCGCCAGCCGGGTGCGGCCGGGCGCGCTCACCGTGCGCGGCCTGCGGGTACGGTACGGCGGCCTGGTCGCGGTGGACGAGCTCAACCTGGTCGCGCCGACCGGACGGGTCACCGGGCTGATCGGCCCGAACGGCGCCGGCAAGACCACGACCTTCAACGCCTGCTCCGGCCTGGTGCGCCCGAGCCGGGGGAGCGTCCTGCTCGACGACCGTGACGTCTCGCGCGCCGGCCCGGCGGCGCGGGCCCGACGCGGCCTGGGGCGCACCTTCCAGCGGATGGAGCTGTTCGACACCCTCAGCGTCCGGGACAACGTCGCGGTCGGCGCGGAGGGGACGCTCGCCGGCGGCAACCCGCTGTCGCACCTGGCCGGGCGGCCGGCGGACCGGTTGGCGGTGCGCGTCGCCACCGACCGCGCGCTTGAGCTCTGCGACCTGGGCGATCTTGCTGGCGTGCCCGCGGCAAACCTCTCGACCGGCCAGCGGCGGCTGGTGGAGCTGGCCCGCTGCCTGGCCGGGCCCTTCCGGATCCTGCTGCTCGACGAGCCCTCCGCCGGCCTCGACCGGGCGGAGACGCGGCGTTTCGGCGCGATCCTGCGGCGCGTCGTCGACGAGCGCGGGGTCGGCATCCTGCTCGTCGAGCACGACATGTCGCTCGTGCTCGACGTCTGCGAGGCGGTCTACGTCCTCGATTTCGGCCGGCTGGTCTTCACCGGGAGCGCGCGCGAGGCCGTCGAGTCGCCGATCGTGCGGGCGGCCTACCTCGGTGACGCGCTGGTCGAGACCGCCGCGGGCAGCACGGCCGTGGGCAGCGCGGCGGCGGACAGGACAGCGGACGAGGCGGCGGACGAGGAGGTGGCCGTATGAACGCCGGGCTGGCCGTGACCGAGCGGGCCGACGCACTCCAGCTACGTTCGGTGACAGCGGGTTATGGGCGTTCGACTGTACTGCGCGAGGTCACCCTGACGGTGCCGGCGGGATCCGTCGTCGCCCTGCTCGGGCCCAACGGCGCCGGCAAGACGACGCTGTTGCGGGCGGCCGCCGGCCTGCTGCGGCCATCCGCCGGGACGGTCACAGTCACAGGCCGTGATGTGACCAGGAGCAGCCCGCATCAGCGGGCCCGGGCCGGGCTGTGTCTGGTCCCGGAGGGCCGCGGGATCTTCCCGAGCCTGACCGTCCGGGAGAACCTCCAGCTCCAGCTGCCGTCCTGGCGCGGGCATGGCGGCCGCGGCCGCGGTGGCGGCATCCGCGGGAGCGGTGGCCGCGGTAGGGACAGCGGCCGCGGGAACGACAGTGACCGGGAGAACAGTGGCCGCGGGAACAGCGCTGTGGATGCGGCGTTGGACGCCTTCCCGGTGCTGCGTGACCGACTGCGCCAGGTGGCGGGCACGATGTCCGGCGGCCAGCAGCAGATGCTCGCGCTGGCGCGCTGCTACCTGTCGGACCCCGCCGTGGTGCTGCTCGACGAGGTCTCCATGGGGCTCGCCCCGCGCGTCATCGACCAGATCTTCGAGTCGCTGCGGGGGCTCGCCGCCAGCGGCGTGTCGCTGCTGCTCGTCGAGCAGTACGTCAGCCGCGCTCTGGAGATGGCCGACGTGGTCTGTCTGCTGGGCCGCGGCCGCGTCGGCTTCACCGGGGCGCCGTCCGAACTGGACGGGGACGAGCTCGTACGTGGATACCTGTCGGCGGGCCACGACCCGGGCACTGCCGCGGTATCGGCGCACGGAGCCGATCCGGCCGGCACCGGACAGTGATGCTTTTTTCGCGATGGTCCGCCGGTATGACGACCGGAACACCAGAAGGAGAAGGATGAACGGGAAAAGACGCGGCGCCGCGTTGTGGGCCTTACTGACCGCCGTGTTGGTGGCGGTAGCTGCCTGTAGCTCCTCGGATTCCAATTCGGGGACGGACGCGGAGGCGCTGTCGGGCAAGCCAGTCGTCCTCGGCGCGATCTGCAGTTGTTCAGGTGCGCAGTCGGCCACCCTCGGCCGGCTCAAGGACGTTTTCGACACCTGGGCCAAATCTGTCAACGCGCGGGGCGGCGCCAACGGCTATCCGGTGAAAGTGATCGTCGAGGACGACGGAGGTGACCCGGCGAGGTCGTTGCGGGCCGTCAGGAAGCTGGTCGAGCAGGACAAGGTCGTGGCCATCGTCGGCGACAGCAGCCTGGTCGACGCGACCTGGGCCGACTACGTGACCGAGAAGGATATTCCGGTCGTCGGCGGGCTCTCCGTCGAGTCGCCCTTCCTGACCCATCCGGACTTCTTCATAACGGGCGCACCGGTCCCGGTGACCACGGTGGGTATCTGGGAGGCGGCGAAGGCGGCCGGCAAGAAGAAAGTCGGCCTGTTGTACTGCTCCGAGACACCCGTCTGCGCCCAGCTCGAGGGCCTGGGCAAGGCGGCTTCCGCCATCGTCGGTGACGTCGGGATCGCCACCGGGAAGATCTCGGCGACCGCGCCCGACTACACCGCGCCATGCCTGGCGCTGAAGGACGAGGGCGTGGACGCGCTGTTCGTGGCGCACAACTCCGAGGTCGTGCCGCGGGTCACGGACTCGTGCGCCCAGCAGGGATTCACCCCGACCGTGATCAGCCAGACCCCGACCCTCGGGCCGTCCTGGCTGGGGCACAACGGTTTCGACGGGGCTCTCCTGTCGTCTCCGACCGTCCTCTACACCGACGAGTCCGTGCCGGCGGTGAAGGAGTTCCTCGACGCGCTGGACACGTACTACCCGGACCTGCGCAAGAGCCGGCAGTTCACCTATGACACGATCTACCCGTGGGCCAGCGGCAAACTGTTCGAAGCGGCGGCCAAAGCGGGTAACCTCGGGCCCGACTCGACATCGGCCGACGTCAAGAAGGGGCTGTACGCGCTGAAGGACGAGACGCTGGGTGGCATCATTCCACCGACGACCTTCACGGAGGGTCAGCCGGCCTTCCCCACCTGCTATTTCCAGGCAGCTATTCAGGGTGACAAGGTAGTTAGCCTCAACAAGGGTGCGACGAAATGTCTGACCGAAACCCAGACCACGCAGCTGGTGCAGGCCCTGAAGGGCTAGCTCCGACGGCCGACGGCGGCGCGACAAGGTCCGCCGCGCGACGACGCTGGTTTCGCGATGACGTCTGTCGCGTGACGACACCGGTTTCGCATCGCCGTCGATACCGCATGGTCTTTCTGTCGGTTGTTTCTACCGAAACGGAACGCCGGAACACGCTTCGGCGGCCCGGGACGGCTGTAGGCCCGCCGGATCGGCCAGTTGGCGGGGCTGGCCGTCCGGCGGGGATCCGCGGCAGGGGACGATCTTTTGATGTCGACGGGCCCCGCGGCGGCCCCGGCCTGCGACGGGGGTCCGAGACGGCTTTCCACCGCCGTCGACGGCAGCGGGTGAGCGGGGCCACGGCCAGGCCGGGCAGGGCTGACGGCTTCGTCAGGCACACGGTGCCAGAGGCCGTCAGGCACACGGTGCCAGAAGCCCTTCCCAGCCGGGGCGAGCACAGCGCCGGCGGCCCGGGCGAGGAGGTGGCCAGCGGTCTTCCTTGCCACCGCCGAGACAGGCCCTGGGACGGGTGTCCCGTCTGTGTCCGGGTGGTTTCTTCTCCCGGCTGCCGGCTTTCGGGCAGGCTGTCGGGAGGCCGCGGGCCGGGAGTTGGCGGCCAGGAGAAAACCGTGACCGCGCGTCCGGCCGGTCGTGCGGTGACAACCGGGACGGATTTTCCCGAACCCGGTTCGCGGTTGTTCTCCCGTCGGCCGGGTGTCGCGTCCCGGTATTCCAATCGACATTGGAATACCGGGGGACGGATGACTACCTACCGTGCACTCCTAGAATGGCCCTGTTTCATCTCGTGCGCACGGAGAGGCGGGTCAACATGACAGTGATCAGAAGACGCCGACGCTTACATTTCATCACCCTGGTTCTCACATTGGGCGCTCTGGGTGGGCTGGTGCTCGGATGCGGTGACAGCGATGGTGTCAGGCAGTCCGCCCGATCATCCTGTAGGACGCCGGGAGTAACCGATACCGAGGTCAAAGCCGGTCTGGTGTTCAGTATGTCTGGGCCGGGGGCGTCCCCGCTGGTCGGGTTCCGGTCCGGTATCAACGCCCGTCTCGGGGTGGCCAATGCCGAGGGCGGTGTCAACGGCCGGAAGATTATCTACTCCTGGCGGGACGACGCCACCGACCCCGCGTTGAACCTGGTCGGTTCCCGCGACCTCGTCGAGGACGAAGGGGTCTTCGGAATCATTCAGGGACCGCACGTGGCGGCCGGTTCCGCGCCCTATCTGAGCGAGCGGGGGATCCCGGTTGTCGGATCCGCCGGCGAGACCGTCTGGGCGCAGTACAAGAACATGTTCTCCTGGCACTACTACACCACCGAACAGGGTTCGTCCACCGTCTGGGGAGACTTCGTCCGCAGCCGGGGCGGCACCCGTGCCGTCATGGTGGACATGGCGTTGAGCGAGGCCACCAAGAAGTTCCACCGGCAGCTCGCCCAGAGCCTGAACGCCGCCGGTGTCAACACCGACATGACCTTCGAGGTGACGGCCAACACGACCAGCTTCGACGCGCTGGCCCGGCAGATGAAGGCGGCGCAGGTCGACACCATCGCCGGGGTCATCTTCCCGGACGTGCTGATCAAGCTTCTCCCGGCGGTGTGGGCCGCCGGGGTCAACCTCAAGACCGTGCTCATCCCGGTCGGCTACGACCCGACGCTGCTGCAACAGGCCGGCCCGGCGCTGCCCGGGGTCATCATCTACACCGACTTCGTCCCGTTCGAGCTGAACACCGAGGCGCACAAGCGGCTGTTCGACGCGATGACCACCTACGCCCCGGAGAACCAGGTTCCGGCGCAGGAGAGCACCGTCTTCGGATGGTTGTCCGCCGACATGTTCATCCGTGGTCTGCAGGAGGCCGGGCCCTGCCCGACCCGCCAGTCGTTCATCGACGGCCTGCGCAAGGTTCACGACTATGACGGCGGCGGTCTGCTGCTGCAGAAGGTCGACTTCGCCACCAACTCCGGACGGCTGGGTGACTGCTACGCCTTCGTCCAGGTCAGCTACGACGGCAGCCGGTTCCTGCCGCTGGCACCCACCCCGCGCTGCGGCCGCCTGCTCCCCTGAGCGGGCGGTTACTGACCGCAACTGGCTGGTCGCGCGGGAACGGCCGATCCCGCGTGAACAGGCCGGGCCGGACCTGCGGCGTCGTGCCGGTGGCGGCCGGACGGAACCACCGTCCGGCCGCCACCGGCACCCGCCGCGGGCCGCGTAAGCCCGCTCGCCTGGCAGGTACAGGTACGGTCACGGCCCGCCTCTCACGCGGCGTCAGACCGGTTCTGGCCGGCTCTGGCCAGCTCTGTGCGACCGCGCCACAACGGGGGGCGGCAGGAGGTTCGTAATCCCTGCCGTACACCGCTTCTGGTCGTCGCTCGGTGACTCTTCACATCAACGGAAGGCCAAAGTCTGGTGGCCGTCCGACTGCGCACCGCATACTCCTACACTGGCCTGTGCTCCATCTCACACTTGGGACAAGAGACGGGTCAACATGTCATTGGTCAGCAGACGTTGGCACTTACGTTTCACCGCTCTGGTCGTCGCGTCGAGCGGCCTGGGCGGTCTGGTAGTCGGATGCGGCAGCGGGGATACCAGCCGATCCGTGCAGGCGGAGAGCTGTACGGCACCGGGAGTGACCAGCGCCGAGGTAAAAGCCGGCCTGTTGTACAGCGATTCCGGGCCCGGAGCCTCCCCCGTGCACGGGTTCCGCTCCGGCGTCCAGGCCCGTTTCGAGCTGGCCAACGCCGAAGGCGGCGTCAACGGCCGGAAGCTCACCTATGCCTGGCGGGACGACGCCACGGATCCCTCGGTGAACCTGATCGGGGCCCGTCAGCTCGTCGAGAACGAAGAGGTTTTCGGCGTCATGGAGGGGCTGCAGGCGGGGAGTGGTTCCGCGCAGTATCTCGACGAGAAGGGGATCCCGGTCACCGGGTTCGCCGGCGAGGCTGCCTGGTCAGAGCACCAGAACATGTTCTCATGGCATTATTATTCGTCCGAGAAGGGCGCGTCCACGGTCTGGGGGGATTTCGTCCGCAGCCGGGGTGGCGCTCGTGCCGCCATGGTGAACATGGCGTTGAGCGACGCAAGCCGGAAATACCGCGAGGAGATCGTCGACAGTCTGCGGGCCTCCGGCATCTCCGTTGACATGGAGTACGAGGTGACCGCCGGTACGACCAGTTTCGACGCGCTGGCCCGGCAGATGAAGGCGGCGCGCATCGACACGATCGCCGGTGTCATCTTCCCGGACGTGCTGGCGAAGTTGATCCCGGCGGTTCGTGCCGCCAACGTCGATCTCAAGGCCGTGATCGCCCCGACCGGCTATGACCCGGCGTTGCTGCTGCAGCTGGGCCCGGCGCTGGCCGGGCTCGTCGTGTACATCAACTTTGTTCCGTTCGAGGCGAACACACCGGCCCACACCCGGCTGCTCAACGCGATGACCGCCTATGCGACGGAGAACCAGACCCCGGCGCAGGAGGGCACCGTCTTCGGGTGGCTGTCCGCCGACATGTTCATCCGTGGGCTGCAGGAGGCCGGGCCCTGCCCGACCCGCCAGGGGTTCATCGACAGCCTGCGCAAGGTCCGCAGCTACGACGGTGGCGGTCTGCTGCTGAAGCCGGTCGACTTCGCCACCAACATCGGACAGCTCAGCGACTGCTACGCGTTCGTCCAGGTCAGCGACGATGGCAGCCAGTTCGTACCGCTGCAGCCCATCCCGTACTGTGGCAAACCTGTCGCCTGAGGTAGCAACAGTTACGAGCTGTCGCTGGCCGGCCGCCCCGGCTTCCTCCCCGGACCGTCGGGTCAGGCCTGGACCGCCGCGCCGGAGGCGAGCAGCGCGTCCACGTCGCGCACACCCCAGTCGGTCAGCGCCTGTCGGGTGTGCGCGCCGGGCCGCGCCGGAGGCTCCGGCCGGCCGGGAGGCGTCCGGCTGAAACGGGGCGCGGGAGCGGGCTGGCGCACCCCGTCCACCTCGATGAACGTGCCGCGGGCCGCCAGGTGCGGGTGGCCCGCGGCCTCTGTCAGGTTCAGCACGGGGGCGACGCAGGCGTCGGTGCCCTCGAAGACCTTCGCCCACTCGTCCCGGGTGCGCCGGGCGAACGCCGCGGCGATCCGCTCCCGCAGCGCGGGCCAGGCGGCGGGGTCGGCACGCTCCGCCTCGTCGGGCTCCAGACCGAGCAGCGTCATGAACTGCGCGTAGAACTTCGGCTCCAGCGGCCCGACGGCGACCCAGTTGTCGTCGGCGGTCCGGTAGACGTCGTACCAGGGACGCCCGGTGTCGAGCAGGTTGACGCCCCGCTCGTCGCGCCACTGCCCGGCGGCGAGCAGGCCGTACACCATGGCGGTCAGCGACGCCGCGCCGTCGACGATGGCGGCGTCGACCACCTGGCCGCGGCCGGACCGGGCCGCCTCGAAGACCGCGGCGAGCACGCCGACGACCAGGTACAGGGAGCCGCCCCCGAAGTCGCCGAGGAAGTTGACCGGCACGGCGGGCTCCTCGCCCTGGCGGCCCAGCGCGTGCAGCGCTCTGGTGATCGCGATGTAGCCGATATCGTGCCCGGCGGTGGGGGCCAGCGGGCCGTCCTGGCCCCAGCCGGTCATCCGGCCGTAGACGAGACGGGGATTGCGGGCCCAGCAGTCCTGCGGGCCGACCCCGAGGCGTTCGGCGACCCCCGGCCGGTAGCCCTCGATCAGCACGTCCGCCCGCTCGGCCAGGTCCAGCACCGCCCGTACGCCGTCGGGGGAGCGCAGGTCGATGGCGACCGAACGACGGCCGCGCCGCAGCACGTCCACCGCGGGCGGCACGATGTCGTTCGCCTCACCCGGGCGGTCCACCCGGATCACGTCCGCGCCCAGGTCGGCGAGCAGCATCGCGGCGAAGGGCCCGGGGCCGATGCCGGCGAGTTCGACGACGCGCAGCCCGCGCAGCGGCCCGGTCGCGCCGTTGGCCGTCTCGTTGGCCGTCCCGCTGTCCGTCATACCGCCTCCGGCCTAGATCGGGTGAGCAGCCGTCATCCTGGCTCGTGCGGCCTCAGCCTAACCAGGTAGGGAACGTCCGCTCATCCAATGGCACATCCCGTCACAGCCGGTGTGGCGCCGGGTCCGCGGCGGCCCGGCGCAGCGAACGTACGTTCACCACGCGGGCCGGATCGTGCCACGGGCCGAATCCTGCCGATCACCCTGCCGGAGGGTCAGACGGTGGCCTTCGCCGAGGAGCTCTGGGACGACCGGGCCCGTCGCTGGGGAGGGGGAAGCGCCCGCGTGGCGGGCATCCCCGCCGCCCGCTCGGCAGCCGTGGCCACGACCGTGTCGACGAGCTGTCCGCACAGCCTGTCGAAGATCTCGTCGGCGGACAGGGAACGCTGTTCGAACGCCTGGTTGAGATACGGCGTCCGCTCGGCGTCGTGATCCACCCCGGCGCGGTCGCCGCCGCGCGCCTCGTGCAGGGCGCTGCCGATCGCGGCAAGCTCGAGCGCCTCCAGCATCGGCGCGATCGCCCCGACCGGCACACCTTCCTCTGCCAGCAGCGCGGCGGTGGCCTCCAACTGCATGAAGCCGATGCTCAGCGGCCGGCGGCGCAGCATCACGGGCACGAGGTCGGGATGTTCGCGCAGTGCCTGCCGCAGCCGGCGGGCACTGCGCAGGATCCACACCCGCCAGGGCTCGTCGTGGGCCTGCGGGGTGCGGACACCTTCGAGCGCCAGTTTTGCCGCGCCGACGACGATCTCGTCCTTGTTCTGGAAGTGGTGGTACAGGGAGGCGCCGTTGACCCTGAGCCGTTCGGCGAGCCGCCGGATGCTCAGTGAGTCGATACCCTCCGTGTCTATGATCTCCAGCGCGACCTCCAGTGCCCGTTGTCTGGAGATCAGCGGAACCTTCGGTCGCGCCATCGCTGTGCCGCCCTCCCGCGACATCGCCGGGGCGTGAGCTCCCGGATCATGGGCAGTGTCGCTTCGCCCGCCGACGATACCAATCGATGGTAATCGATATCAATCGATTCTGATCGACACCAATCGACACCAATCGACACCGACCGGCACCAGTCGGCGACTGTCCCGAAGATCCGTCGCGATCCACGCCGCGCGGGAGCCGCCGCGCCCGGCCGCTCGCCGGCCAGGGCATCCAGGCGGAAGACGGACGGAAGACCTGGCCAGACGGACGATCTGGACGGAGGATTCGGCCGGAGATCTGGGCGGAAACGGTGCAGGGGCTTTCTTTCGGCACCAAGTGCCACTACTGTGACTCGGCACTGAGTGCCACTACTGTGCATTCGCACACGAAACCACCCGACCGACACAGGGAAGCGACAAGGGAGCGGCCATGGGCAACCACGCAGGCGAAACGCTGACCATCCTCGACGAGGACACCGCTGGCGCGGCACAGGTCGTCGACGGCGATGTCGACGTCATCCAGGAGGAGTTCCTCGTCGAGGACGTCTCCATCGACGGGATGTGCGGGGTCTACTAGTGCCGCTCCCAGCGCCGCGTCAGCCATCGTGCACCCCGTCCGCCGCGCCCGGACGGCCAGAGCAGACAGTGGCTGACGCGGCACCGGCCCGCGCGGCCCGGACGAGCGAGCCCACCGCGGCGGCGCGGGCCGTCCCCGACTTCGCCCTCGACGCCCCCTGGCAGCTGCATCCCCAGGTCTCGGTGCGGCCAGAGCCCTTCGGAGCGCTGGTCTACCACTTCGGGACGCGCCGGCTGTCCTTCCTGAAGGACCCGACGCTGCTGCGCCTGGTCCAGGCACTGCCGGAGCACCCCCGCGCGCGGGACGCCGCCACCGCGATCGGCCTCACCGAGGCCGACCTGCCGCGCTACCACCGTGCCCTTGCCACGTTGGCGGCAACGTCCATGATCGTCGAAAGGAGCCTGCCGTGAGTGTCGCCGCGGCACCGGCCCGCCTGGTCGACCACTTCCAGCACGGCCTGGCCGCCCCGATCTGCCTGACCTGGGAGCTCACCTACGCCTGCAACCTGGCCTGCGTGCACTGCCTGTCCAGCTCGGGGCGGCGCGACCCGCGCGAGCTGAGCACCGCGGAGTGCCGGGCGGTCATCGACGAGCTCGAGCGCATGCAGGTCTTCTACGTCAACATCGGCGGTGGGGAACCGACCGTCCGCCCGGACTTCTGGGAGATCGTCGACTACGCCGTCGCCCACCACGTCGGGGTGAAGTTCTCCACCAACGGGGTGCGCATCACCAGGGACGTCGCCGCCCGGCTCGCCGGCAGCGACTACATCGACGTGCAGATCTCCCTGGACGGCGCCACCGCCGAGATCAACGACGCGGTCCGCGGCACGGGCTCCCACGCCACCGCCGTGCGCGCCATGGAGCACCTCGCCGACGCCGGGTTCTCGGGCTTCAAGCTCTCCGTCGTCGTCACCCGGCACAACGCCGGCCAGCTCGACGCGTTCAAGGCCCTCGCCGACCGGTACGGCGCCCAGCTGCGGCTGACCCGGCTGCGCCCGTCCGGCCGCGGCGCCGACGTCTGGGACGAGCTGCACCCCACCGCCGCCCAGCAGCGCGAGCTCTACAACTGGCTGGTGGCCCACGGCGAGCAGGTGCTCACCGGGGACTCCTTCTTCCACCTGTCCGCCTACGGCCAGGCGCTGCCCGGGCTGAACCTGTGCGGCGCCGGCCGGGTGGTCTGCCTGATCGACCCGGTCGGGGACGTCTACGCCTGCCCGTTCGCCATCCACGACTCCTTCCTCGCCGGCAACGTCCGCGAGCCCGGTGGCTTCGAGCGGGTCTGGCGCTCCTCGGAGCTGTTCACCGAGCTGCGGGCGCCGCAGAGCGGGGGCGCGTGCGCGTCCTGCGCGCACTTCGACTCCTGCCGGGGCGGCTGCATGGCCGCGAAGTTCTTCACCGGCCTGCCGCTGGACGGCCCGGATCCCGAGTGCGTCCAGGGCTACGGGGTCGACGCCATGCTCGCCCGCGGCGACGCCGGCGTCCCGAAGCCCTCCGGCGACCACTCCCACGCCCGGGCCGCCGCCGGGAAGCCGCCGCGGCGCGGGGGGTCGGGGCGCGG
>NZ_CAAAFS010000215.1:0-7921 GCF_900634755.1 Protofrankia symbiont of Coriaria myrtifolia | reverse complement strand
GGGTCGGGGCGCGGGCCGGGGCCGGTCCCGGTGGTCATCGGCCGCGCACCGGTGAGTGCCGCACCGGTGAGTGCCGCACCGGTGAGTGCCTGTCAGCAGGACCCGCTGGCCGGGTTCGCGCCCACCGCCGTGGGGCACTGACATGCCCGCCCCACAACTGGCCGACCCCCTGTTACTGGGGGCACGGCAGGCGCCCTCCCGAGTGCTGTTCGGGCCGCACGAGACCAACCTCGGCCACCGGCGCTCGTTGAGCCCCCGGCAGGTAGCCTACTACGCCCGGCGGGCCGCCGGCGGTGCCGGGATCATCGTCACCGAGACGGCGTCGGTCACCGCCGACGACTGGCCCTACGAACGGGCACCGCTGGCCGCCGACTGCGCCCCCGGCTGGTCGGCGGTGGCCGACGCCTGCCGGGAACACGGCACCCTGGTGCTCGCCGGGCTCGGCCACGCCGGCGGGCAGGGCTCGAGCGCGTTCTCCCAGTCGGTGCTGTGGGCGCCGTCGCCGGTGGCCGACGCGGCCAGCCGCGAACTGCCCGCGGAGATGGAACAGCCCGAGATCGACGCGGTGATCGAGGGTTTCGCCGCCGCGGCCCGGCTGGCCACGGCGGCCGGCACCGACGGGGTGGAGATCGACGCCGGGGCCGTCTCGCTGCTGCGCCAGTTCCACTCCGGGCTGACCAACCAGCGTCAGGACGACTACGGCAGCGACCGGCTGCGCCTGACCCGCGAGGTGATCGCCGCGGTGCGCGGCGCGCTGGGGGCCGAGGGCATCCTCGCGCTGCGGCTGTCCTGCGACGAGCTCGCGCCCTGGGCCGGGGTGACACCCGAGCAGGCGGCCGCGCAGGTCGCCGCCCTCGCCGGCGACATCGACCTGCTCGTCGTGGTCCGCGGCGGGCCGTTCTCCACCTCCGCCTACCGGCCCACCGCGCACACGCCACCGATGTTCAACCTGGAGCTGTGCCGGCGGATGCGGGCCGCCGCCGGGGGCGTCCCCATGGTGCTGCAGGGCAGCGTCGTGGACGTGGCCGAGGCCGAGGCCGCCCTGGCCGACGGCGTCGCCGACATGGTCGAGATGACCCGGGCGCAGATCGCCGAACCCGACCTGGTGCGTCTCGCACGCGCGGGCGCGGCCGACCAGGTGCGGCCGTGCGTTCTGTGCAACCAGGCCTGCCGGGTGCGTGACAACCGCAACCCGGTCGTCAGCTGTGTCGGTGAGCCGTACAGCGGTCACGAGACCGCCGAGAGGCCGGTCGCGGGCACCGACCCGCGGGCCCGCGGCGTGCTGGTGGTCGGCGGTGGGCCCGCCGGGCTGGAGGCCGCCCGGGTGCTGGTGCTGCGCGGGCACCAGGTCCGGCTGGCCGAACGCACCGGCGCGCTCGGCGGCGCGCTGCGGGCCGCCGCGGTCGGGCCGGGCCGCACCCGGCTGGCTCTGCTCACCGACTGGCTGGCGGCGCAGTGCCACCGGCTGCGGGTGCGGGTCGACCTCGGGGTCGAGGTGACCGTCGACGATCTCGACGCGGCCGTCGCGGACGGCTGGGACGTCCTGCTCGCCACCGGGTCCCGGCCCGTGCCCGGCCGTTACGGACCGGCTGGTGCCGATGATGCCGCCGCCCTCACCGCCGGCTCCAGCGCCGCCGCCGGCGGTGAGGGCGGTGCCGCCGATGACAGCGGCAACAAGAGCAGCGATGCCGGTAACAAGAGCGGTCCCGGTGCGGAGGACAGAGCCGACAGCGAAGCCGTCGCCGGTGCTGGTGTCGTCGCTGGTGCTGGTGCTGATGACGAAGCCGGCGGCGCTGCTGAGGGGGGCGCCGCCGAGGACCGTCCCGGCGCAGGCGGGACGACCGTGCTCGACGTGCTCGACGTGCTGCGCGGCGGCCTGGACGCCGTTCCGGCCGGCCCGGTGTTCGTCCACGACCCGGTCGGGGGGCCGGTGGCGGTCGGGGTCGCCGAATGGCTCGCCGGAGCCGGGCGCGAGGTGACCCTGGGCACCCCCGACACGGTGGCGGGCACGCTGCTCTCCCTCACCGGCGATCTCGCACCGGCCAACACCCGGCTGCAGCAGGCGGGCGTGCGCCGCCAGCCGCGGGTGCTGCTGCGCGAGGCCGGCGGCGGGCGGGTCGTGCTGGAGGACGTCTGGACGGGCGAGCGCCGCACGCTGCCGTGCGCGGTGCTCGTCGACTGCGGTCACCGCCTCCCCGAGGAGGCCCTGTACACGGCCCGGCCGGGCACGCCCCGGGCCGGCGACTGTGTGGCGCCGCGGACGGTTCTCGAAGCGGTCCTGGAGGGCCGCCGCCGCGCTCTCGGGATCGGCGGCCGTACGAGCCCGCCGGCGTCCCGGCCGCTCGCCGGGGCACGCCGCGGTTAGGCCACCTCCGATGGACCTTCATTCAGCGGCTTCCCGCCTGGCGGCTCCTCGTCCACTGGCCGCACGTCCGGCGGTTCCTCGCCCGGCGGCGGCTACGCGGCCGTACGGACCGGTGCCCGGACGGCCGCCCGCACCCAGCCGGCAGCCCGCACCCAGGAAGGCGACATGAGTGCCACCAGCCGTTACCGGTACCTGTTCAGCCCGTTGCGCATCGGGCCGCTCACCGTCGACAACCGGGTGGTCTTCTCGGCGCACCTGACCAACTACGCGCGGGACGGCCTGCCCTCCGAGCAGCACGTGGCCTACTACGCGGCCCGGGCGGCAGGCGGCGCGGGGATGATCATTACCGAGGAGCACTCGACGCATCCCACGGACTGGCCGTACGAGAAGCTCATCCACGGGTTCAACCCGGAGGTGATCCCCGGCTACCGGCGGATCACCGACACGGTGCACGCGCACGGCGTGCCCATCCTCGCCCAGATCAACCACAACGGCGGCCAGGCGTCGTCGATGTACTCGCGGCTGCCGGTGTGGGCGCCCAGCCCGGTGCCCGACCCGCTGTTCCGCGAGGTCCCCAAGGCCGTCGAGCTTCACGAGATCCGGGAAGTGGTCGACGGCTACGGGCTGGTCGCCGAGCACTGCGTCGCCGGCGGCTTCGACGGCGTCGAGCTGCAGTGCTCGCACTCGTCCATCGTGCGCGGCTTCCTCTCCCCGGCGACCAACCGGCGCACCGACGCCTACGGCGGGACGCTGGCGAACCGGGCCCGCCTGCTGCTGGAGATCGTCGACGTGGTCCGGGTGGCCCTCGGCCCGCGGCGCGCCCTCGGCGTGCGGATCTGCGGCGACGAGCTGATCGAGGGTGGTACGACGATCGAGGAGGCCGTCGCCGTGGCCCGGCTGGTGGAGGCCACCGGCAAGGTCGACTACATCAACACCTCGATCGGGGTCGCCACCGCCACCCTCTACATGATCGAGGCGAGCATGCAGGTGCCGCCGGGCTACGCGATGTTCATCCCGAGCGCGATCCGGCAGGCGGTGAGCCTGCCTGTCGTCGGCGTCGGCCGGTTCAAGGACCCGCTGCAGGCCGACCGGGCCCTGGCCGCGGGACACGCCGACCTCATCGGGGTGGTGCGCGGCCAGATCGCCGACCCGGACTTCGTGGCCAAGGCGCGGGCCGGGCACGCCACCGAGATCCGCACCTGCCTGTCCTGCAACCAGGAGTGCGTGGGACGGATGGGGCTCAACCGCTGGCTGGGCTGCATCGAGAACCCGCGCACCGGCCGGGAGTCGGTGCCGCTGCCGCCGCCGCGCCGCCGCGGGCGGCGGGTCCACGTCGTCGGCGGCGGCCCCGGCGGCATGCAGGCCGCTGTCACCGCCGCCCAGCGCGGGCACCACGTCACCCTGTTCGAGCGGTCGTCGCGGCTGGGCGGCCAGGTGCCGGTGGCGGCGGCCGTGCCGAGCCGGGCGGAGTTCCTCGACATCGCGCGCAACCTGATCGCGCACGTGCGGCGGACCGGCGTCGACGTACGGACCTCCGTCGAGGTGGACGCGGACTTCCTGCGCGCGCAGGCCCCGGACGCGGTGGTGCTGGCCACGGGTGCCCGACCGAATCCCCCCTGGTGGGCGGCGGGGCATCCCCGGGTGGTGGACGTGCGCGACGTGCTGGAGGGGCGGGCGGAGCCGAGCGGCACCGTCGTGGTCGTGGACGAACTGGGGTTCCACCAGGCCACCTCCGTCGCGGAGCTGCTGGCCGACCGGGGCTGCCAGGTCGAGGTCGTCACCAACGGCATGGTCGTCGGCCAGGACCTCGGGGTGACACTGGACCTGGAGACCTGGAACGTCCGGGCGGCGGCCAGGGGCATCGTCCAGAGCACCGATCTGGTGCCGATGGGGGTGACGCCCGGCGCGGACGGCGGTGTGCTGCTCGCCCTCCAGCACCATCCCACCGGCACCGACGCCCAGCGCGCCGTGGACTGGGTGGTCTGCGCCGTTCAGCAGCAGGCGGAGGACACGCTCTGGCGCGGCCTGCGCGAGGATCTGCCGGCGCTGCCGTTCTCCGTCCACCGGGTTGGCGACTGCCTCGCCCCCCGCCGTGCACACGCCGCGGTCGTCGAAGGCCAACGCGTGGGGGTTTCGCTGTGAACGCAGACGGACGCGAGTGGAGTGGTCGTCCCCGTCCCGGGGACGGCGGCGGAGGGAGTGGCCGTCGGAGCGAACCGGAAGATGCGAGCGCGGGGGGTGTGGGAGACGGCCGGTTCGTTCCGGGCGGGGTGGTGCTTGCCGTGGTGGTGGCGCGCGGGGGGGTGCTGCCGCTGGGCGCGCAGGAGAGCATCGCCGAGGCCGACGGGCAGGCGTTGATCATCGGTGGCGGGGCCAAGGAGGCGGCGCAGGCGGTCACCGGCGCGTCGGCGCTGTGGTGGAGCGACACCGGCCCCGGGCTGCGCGCCGGCGCGCTCGCCCGGGTGCTCGCCGACGTGCTCGCCGACGTCCCGCTGCTGCTGTTGCCGGCGTCCCCGGACGGCCGTGACCTTGCCCCTCGGCTGGCCGCCGCGCTCGACCGTCCGCTGCTCGCCGGCGCCGTCGCGGTCCGGCGGGACGCCGACGGGGTGGTGCGGGCGGAGCTGCCGAGGCTGGACGACCGGCTGCTGCTCACGGTGGAGTGCGTGCGGCCCGCGGTGGCGACCCTGCTGCCGGGCGTGCGCTCCGTGCCCACAGCCGGGCGGCGTCCGGATCCGCGCGAGCTGCCCCTGCCGCCGCTGTCACCTTCGCGGTCCTCGGCGGTCTGGGCGCGTGATGTCGACGTCATCGAGGTGGTCGAGCCGGATCCGGCCACGATGGATCTTGCCGAGGCCGGCCGGGTCGTCGGCGGCGGCGCCGGGCTGGTGCCCCCCGGGTCCGGCGCGGATCAGGCGCGGGCGCTGTTCGACCTGCTCGCCGCCGTGTCGGCGGCGCTCGACGCCTCGGCGGGGGCGACACGGGTCGCCACCGACGCCGGCTGGATCGGCTACGACCGCCAGATCGGCACGACCGGGGTGACGGTCGACCCCGAGCTCTACGTCGCGTTCGGGATCTCCGGCGCGAGCCAGCACGTCGGCGGGCTGGGCTCGCCCCGGCATGTGGTGAGCGTCAACGTCGACCCGTCCTGCCCGATGACCGCGATGGCCGATCTCGGCCTGGTCACCGACGCCCGTGAACTGCTGATGGAGCTGGCCCGGCGGTTCGGTGTCCCCGTCCCCGAGGAGGTCCGGCCGTGACGGCAACGCCTGCCGCGTCGTCGGCAACGCCCGCGGCGCCCGCACCGTCGGCGTCGGCCTCGTCCCCGCCGTCCCCGCCGTCCCCGCCGTCCCCGCAGCCGGCGTCACCGGCGTCACCGGCGTCATCGGTGTCACCCGGCCGGGCGACGTTGTTCTTCGACGCGGTCGTCGTCGGTGCCGGCCCGGCGGGGTCGGCCGCCGCGCTCGAGCTGGCCCGGGCGGGCCGGTCCGTCGCGCTCGTCGAGCGGGGGCCGTTTCCCGGGTCGAAGAACGTCTACGGTGGCGTGATCTACGGCCGGGTCCTCGACGAGGTCCTCCCCGCCTGGTGGGAGGAGGTGCCGGTGGAGCGCTGGGTGGTGCGTCGGTCAACGATGATCATGACGCCGACGCGGTCGCTGTCCATCGACTACCGCAGCCAGGCCTGGGGCGCCGCCCCCTACAACGGGATGACCACCTACCGGGCGGACTTCGACAGCTGGCTGGCGGGCAGGGCCGTGGCCGCGGGCGCCCGACTGGTCACCTCGACCGTGGCCACCGGGCTGCTGCGCGACGCCGCCGGCCGGGTCGTCGGTGTGCGCACCGACCGGGCGGACGGCGACCTGCGCGCCCAGGTCGTGATCGCCTGTGACGGGGTGAACTCGTTCCTGGCGAAGGAGGCCGGCCTGCTGCCGCGGGCCGACGCCGCGCACCACACCCTCGGCGTCAAGGAGGTGCTGTCGCTGCCGGCGGAGGTGATCGACGAACGTTTCGGGGTGCGCCGCACCGAGGGCGTGGACATCGAGATGCTCGGCTGCACCCGCGGGATCCCCGGCGGCGGCTTCCTCTACACCAACGCGGACACGGTCAGCGTCGGCGTGGTGCTCTCCCTGCCCCACCTGGCGGTGGCGAAGGTACGTCCCGAAGAGATCATCGCCGATGTGAAGGCGCACCCGGCCGTCGCGCCCTACCTGCGCGGGTCGACGGTCAAGGAGTACTCCGCCCATCTGATCCCCGAAGGCGGCTACGACGCGATGCCGCGGCTGCACGCCGACGGGCTGCTCCTCGCCGGCGACGCCGCCGGCATGACGCTTGCCGCCGGCATCTGGCTGGAGGGGGTCAACTTCGCCATCGGCTCGGGGCTGGCCGCGGGCCGGGTCGCCGCCCGGGCGATCACCGTCGGTGACGTCTCCTCGGCCGGGCTCGCCTCCTACCGGTCCGACCTGGAGGGACAGTTCGTGCTGGCCGACCACAGACGGCTGCGCGGCGCGCCCGAGGTGATCCTCTCCGAACGGATCCAGCAGCGGTATCCCGGCCTGATCACCGACATCGCCGAAGGGGTGTTCACCGTGACGAACCCGACGCCCAAGCCCGGGTTCACCCGGCTGCTGCGGCGGGCGGCGAGGCGCAACGGCGTGAGCCTGCGCGAGCTGGCCGCCGACGCAGCCCGGATCGGCCGGGTGTTCCGATGAGCCGCCTGCCGCTCGGCCTCGTCAGGGACCGCAGTCGGGACCGCCGCCGGGCCGGTCGGGCAGCCCCGGCGGCCCCGACGGCCGCACCGGCCAGGACCGGCCCGGCGGCCACGGGTCTGCCGGCAGACCCGGCGGTCACAGCCGGCTCGGGCGATGCGGCCGGGGCCGCCACGGGCGAACGCTGGCACGACATCTCCTTCGACGACCGGATGGCCACCGTCGACTTCCGGGTCGGCGAGCGGGCCCACATCGTGGTCGACTCCGACGTCTGCCGTTCGTGCACCACGAAGGCGTGCGTGACCGCCTGCCCGGCCAACCTGTTCGCCCCGACCTCCGACGGCGGCATCCTGTTCAACTACGAGCAGTGCTTCGAGTGCGGGACCTGCTACATGATCTGTAACGGCGAGAACGCGATCAGATGGACCTACCCGGACGGCGGGCAGGGCGTCGTCTTCCGGCGGGGGTGACGGCGCCGTGACGTCACAGCCGTCCGAACCGGCACTCACGACAGCGGCCGAGACCCGGGCCGAGACCCGGGCCGAGACCCCGGTCGGGGCAGCGGTCGGGGCAGCGGTCGGTACCGGGACGGCGGTCGCGCCGCTTGTCGTCGTGTGCCTGTGCCACACCGACCTGCGGCCGGATGTCGACCCGCTGACCGGGGCCGTCACCCGGGACCTGCGCGGCGCCGGGATCGCCCCGGCCGAGCAGGCCGCCCTCGAGCACGCGCTGCGGATCGCCGATGCCTGGGGTGGGGCGGTGCTGGCCGTGGCCGCCGGCCCACCCGCAGCCGACGAGACCCTGCGCGCCGCGGCCGCGCTCGGCGCGCGAGTGCTGCGGGTCCCATGGCCGGCGCC
>NZ_CAAAFS010000214.1:0-7242 GCF_900634755.1 Protofrankia symbiont of Coriaria myrtifolia | reverse complement strand
ACCGTGGCGCGGGCCGCCGGCGTGCGGCGCCGGCGCCGCACGCCGGCGGCCCGCGCCACGGTGACGATCCCCGGCATGCCGGCGATCCGCTCGGCTCCGCCCGGCACTACCTCGACGATCTCGGCCGGGACGAGCGTGCCCTGGCCCGCAGCCTGCTCGCCGCGGTCCGCACCGTCGGGGAGCCGGCGCTGGTGCTCTGCGGCGACCGCTCCCCGGACCGGGGCACGGGCGCGCTGCCCGCGCTGCTGGCGCACGAGCTCGGCGCCGCCCAGGCGCTCGGGCTGGTCGACCTTCGTGTCGACGGCGGGTCGCTGCTGGCCGAGCGCCGTCTCGACGGCGGCCGGCGGGAACGGTTGCGGGTGCGCCCGCCGGCGGTGTGCTCGGTCGAGGGCGCCGGCGTCCGGCCGCGACGGGCGTCCCTGCCGGCGGTCCTGGCGGCGGAGCGCGCCGAGATAGCCGTGCTGGACGCGGAAACCGTCGCCGGCGACGACCTGGCGGCCGCCGTCACGGTCCGCTCGGCGCGTCCGTTCCGGCCGCGGACCAGGGTCGTCCCGCCGCCGTCAGGCACCCCCCGGCAGCGCCTGATGGAGCTGACCGGCGTGCTGGTCGCGCACGAACCGCCCACCATCGTCGGCCCTGTGAACGCCGCCGGCGCGGCCGACGCGCTGCTGGCCTTCCTGGAACGCAACGGCTACCTCGGCGAGCGGCCCTCCGCCGGGCCGTAGCCGCGCTACCGTCGGCGGTGGCTGCCCGGCGCCCGGCATCCGGCACGCGGCATCCGCCGTATCAGGGCTGTTCCTGCCAGGGCCGCCTCCGCAGGGGCTTCCCTGGCAGGGGCAGCCGCCGTACCAAGCGCCGTTGTCCCGTGGAGGGTGGACCTTGAAGGCCGTCAACCGGCAGATCCGTCTCGCGGCCCGTCCGGTGGGCCTGCCCGCCCCCGGCGACTGGGAGCAGGTCGAGACAGTGGTTCCCACCCCCGGTGAGGGGGAGTTCCTCGTCGAGATCAGCTATGTCTCCCTCGACCCGGCCATGCGGGGCTGGATGAACCAGGCGCGCTCCTATGTCCCGCCGGTGCCGCTGGGGGAGGTCATGCGCGCCTATGCGGCCGGCCGCGTCGTCGCCTCCAGACATCCCGGGTTTGCCGTGGGTGACCATGTCACCGGGCCGTTCGGGGTTCAGGAGTACGCGGTCTGCGACGGCCGGGGCGTCGCCACGGTCGACACCGGCCGGGCGCCGCTGCCGACCTACCTCGGCGCGCTCGGGATGCCGGGCCTGACCGCCTATTTCGGGCTGCTCGACATCGGCCGCCCCCGGCCGGGTGACACCGTGGTGGTCTCGGCGGCCGCCGGTGCCGTCGGCAGCGTGGTCGGCCAGATCGCCAAACGGCTGGGATGCCGTGTCATCGGTATCGCCGGTGGCGCGCGCAAGTGCGGCTGGCTGGTCGACGAGCTCGGTTTCGACGCGGCCATCGACTACAAGGAGCAGAATGTCGAGGACGCGCTGCACAAGCACGCCCCCGACGGCGTCGACATCTATTTCGACAATGTCGGCGGTGACATCCTCGACGGCGTCCTCGTCCACCTGGCCCTCGGCGCGCGGGTGGTCATCTGTGGCGCGATCTCGCGGTACAACGCGACCACGCAGGTCAGCGGACCGCGGAACTACTGGTGGCTGCTGATCCAGCGCGCGTCCATGACGGGGATGCTGGTCTCCGACTACGCCGACCGCTATCCGGAGGCGACGGCGGAGCTGGCCAGCTGGCTGGCGGACGGTTCGCTGCGGGCTCGCGAGGACGTCGTCACCGGCGGGATCGGGGGTTTCCCCGAGGTGCTGCTCCTGCTCTTCTCCGGCGGCAACACCGGCAAGCTTGTACTCGAGATCGCCGGCTCCGCCCGCCTGGGCCGGGACGGCTGAGATGACCTCCGGGATGAACGCGCGGCGGTCCGCACGACGGGGGACGCCGCCTGCGTCGTTCCTGGCCGGATCCAGGGCAGCCGCCCGGAACAATGGTGGAGTCCGATCTTCTTTGAGACGTCGCTGTTGATGCTGACGCCGTGCTTACAGCCACGGCGCGCGCACAAGAGGTGATGCTCGCAGGAGGTGGCGCGCACAGGAGGTGAGAGGTGCCCGGGACGGTGGTGAGAGCATGGTGATCACCCCCTGTTGGGGGACCGCCGGATGAACGCGGAGATGACCGTGCGGCGGGTGCTCGCCTGGGCCGCCGAGGCCGCTGGAGCCGACCGGCCGGCGGGTGGTGACGCGGCGAGAGGGCCGGGGCCGCCACCGGTCGGCCCGCTGCGGGACGTCGGCGGGCTCGGTCGTCCCGGTGCGGCCACCGTGACGGCGCTGCGGGAGCTGATCCGCGGCACGGCCGCCCGGCTCGGGACGGGATCGCCTCCGTTCGCCGACCCGGTGCCGGTCGGCCCGGGGGCGCTGCTGCTGGCCGCCGCGGTCGGCGGGCGGGCCGAGCCCGTGCCGGCGCGGGCCCTCGCCGAGGCGTCTCCCGCGGTGGGGCTGCCCGCCGGTGGCTGGGCCGACGCGCTCGCCCGGCACGCCGTGGTCGCTCCGGCCCTGCTGGCCTGCCGGACGGTACACCGCACGCCAACGCCCGAACGGACGGCAACATCCGAACAGGCAGCGATATCCGAACAGGCAGCAACAGCCGGGCGGGCAGCAGCACCCGAGCGGACGGCGGACTCCGGGCCGGCCGCGGCATCCGGGCCGCCCGGGCCGGCAGGGGTGCCCGGGCTGGCCACACCGGCCACACCGGTCGGGCTGGCCACGCCGGTCGGGTTGGCGGCGGAGCGGACGATCGACGCCGAGCTGGCCGACGCGCTGCTGCGGGCGTCTCCCCTGACCGCGGTGCTGTACCGGCCGCCGCTGGCCCGATTGGCCCGCGGTGCCACCGCGATGCAGGCCGCGGCCGCCGTCGGCCTGCTCGGCCGGCCGCGTGGGTGTGCCGTGCTGACCGCGGCGCTGGCCGCCTGGTCGTCCGACCCGGCGGTGCTCGCCTGGCGCGCGGAGCTGCTGACCCGGCTGTCCAACGATCATCCCGATGTCGTGCTCGACGTCTATCTGCTGGCCCGGCTGCGCCACGGCGCCGACTGGGACGGGCGGCTGGGCGCGGCGGCCCGGGCGCTCGCCGGCACCGGGCCGCCCGACGACCTGCCTGTTGCCACCATCCGGTTCTGGGCGCCGCTGGCCGTGCTGGACCAGCGCGACCCGGAGCTGATCCGCTCCCGGATGTTCCTGGACGGCCACCGCGACGCGCTGACCCTTGTCCGGCGGTACCGGCTCGCCGTGTCGGCGGCAGGTGCGGCATGAGTGCGGGTGTACGCACGTTGCGGCTCGTCCCGCTCGACCCGACGGCGTTTCACGATCGCTACGTGTTGGCCGAGACCGACGAACCGGAGCTCACGCTCGGTGAGCTGTTGGCCGACCTGCCGGCGTTCAGCATCACCCCGCTGGATCCGGCCTACCTGGACGTACCGGTCCGGCGGCTCGTCCTGGAGCTGGCCGAACCCGACCCGTCGACCCCGCTCCATCTCCCTCCCGGCCTGGACCTGACGGCCCTCGCCGCGGCCGGCTCACCGCGCGACGGCGGGCCGGCGGCCGGCACCGACGCCGCGGACAACTCGGCTGCCAACCCCGCTGCCGGCGCTGGCAGCGGCCCCGGCAGCGGGGTTGGCGCGGACGTGGGCACCCACGCCAGCAGCACCGGGCGGAACACCCCCCTGCCCGGGCAGGGCGGTGACACAGCCGGGCGGGACGCCGCCGCGGCCGGCCCGGCCGCGGCCGCGGAGTCCGGGTATCCGGAGACGCTGAGCGAGCGGGAAGCCGTGCTGATCGCGCACGACACGGAGATCAACCGGGCCGCCGCGTACCTGGAGAGCGGCCTGTCGGTCCTGGTGCGCTGCGAGAAGCTGCTCGTCGAGCACCTGGCCCACGAGATCGCCGGCCGCTCCGGACGGCCCCAGCGGACGCCGCGGCCCGCCGGCGGCGCCGCGGCCGCGGTGCCGGGGACGCCGTCCGGGCCGGGGGAGGCGACCCCGCTCGGTGGCGGGCGCCGCGCCGAGCTGCTGGTCGCGTTGCAGGCCGCGGTCACCGACGCCAAGCCCGGTGACGTGGTGGTCGTCCCGCATCTGGACCTGCTCGCCGGCGGCAGCGACGCGGCGCTGACGAGCGAGGCCCGGGAGCTCGCCGACGTCCTCTACGAGCGCAGCGCGTGCGTGCTGCTGGCGTTCACCGACCCGTCCCTGGTGATCCCCGAGGTGCTGGCCAACCGGTTCGCGGTCCGGCTGTCGATCGAAATCCTGCCCCGGGAGGTGACGACCGGCTCCGGCGCGCGGGTGCTGGTCACCCGCGAGGAGGCCGGGCTCTTCGACGGCTTCGACGCGGCCGACCTGTACAAGTACGTGGCCGGGATGAACGCCGTCCGGCTGCGCAACGCCCTGCGGTTCGCCTACCACCAGCACCGCCCGGCGCTCCGCGAGGGCGACCGGCGGCCCACCTTCGCCGACCTGCGTCACGAGCTGCGGGTGTTCAAGGCCCGGACGTCCAGCTCGTTCGAGGTGCCGAACGTGCCGTTCTCGGCGATCGGCGGCTACGCGGAGGTCAAGGCCGAGCTGGCGCGGGCGCTGAGCATCATCGGCGGCGCCGTCGACCTGCCCGCCCATCTCCGCCACGACCTGGTGCCGCGGGGGTTCATCTTCCACGGCCCGCCGGGCACCGGCAAGACGCTGTTCGCCAAGGCCGTGGCCGCCCGGCTGGCCGCGACGATCCTCGTGGTCAGTGGGCCGGAGGTCACCGACATGTACGTCGGGGAGAGCGAACGCAAGATCCGCGATCTTTTCGCCGAGGCGCGGCGCAACGCCCCGGCCGTGGTCGTCTTCGACGAGTTCGACTCGATCGCGGCCAGCCGCACCGGCCGGGGCGACGGCGGCAGCCGGGCGGGCAACGCGATCGTCGCCCAGCTGCTCACCGAGCTGGACGGCTTCCGCCCCGAGGTGCCGGTTCTGATCATCGGTACGACTAACCGGATCGACCTGATCGACGACGCGCTGCTGCGGCCGAGCCGGTTCCGCCCGATCAGGATCGGCCTGCCGGACGAGGACGCCCGCCGGGAGATCGTCCGGGTGCACGCCGAGCATTTCGGCATCCCGGTCGACCCCGCGCTGGTGGACACCATCGCGCGGGCGACCGAGGGGTTCAACGGCGACGAGATCCGCTCGGTGTTCCGCGACGGCCGCGCCGACGAGCTGGTCGGCGACCCGCGGCGGCCCGCTGACGCCCGCCGGCTCGGCGAGCTGATCGGGGCGTTGCGGGCGGCCCGACAGCAGCGGGAGCTGGCGAAGAGCCCGCCGTCGGACCGGCGCACCGAGTGCGCCATACGCCGTGACATCACGGATACGCTCCCGATCGTCACCGATGGGGAAGAATCCACCACGGACACGGACGGGAACTCCCGGGCCGGGACGTCCCGTGCCACCGGTACCAGGCCCGGCCGGGGAGAGAGCACCGCGCCATGACCACACCAGCGCTGGACCAGCCGACCAGGGTGCTGGCGCGCACGTTCGCCACCCGGCTCCGCGACGTCCGGCAGGACTTCGTGGACCGGGACGAAGCGGTCGACCTGCTTGCTCTGGCCGTCCTGTGCCGCGAGCACGTCCTGCTCGTCGGGCCGCCGGGAACCGCCAAGAGCAGCCTGCTGGAACGCTTCCGCCGCACGCTCGACGCCCGCTGCTTCAGCTATCTGCTGACCCGGTTCACCGAACCGGCCGAGCTGTTCGGGCCGATCGACATCCGGCGGCTGCGGACCGAGGGCGTCTACCAGGTGAACACCGCCGGCATGCTGCCCGAGGCCGACATAGCCCTGCTCGACGAGGTGTTCCAGGGCAGCTCGGCGATCCTCAACACCCTGCTCACCCTCATCAACGAACGGACCTTCCACAACGGCACCCGGACGGTCGACGCCAGTCTGATCACGCTGCTCGGCGCGTCCAACGACATTCCGGACGATCCGGTGCTGGCCGCGTTCAGTGACCGGTTCCTGCTGCGCTGCCGGCTCGGCTATGTCCCCGACGACGACATCGAGGACGTCCTCACCCTCGGCTGGCGCGGCGAACAGGAACTGATCAATCCGGCGGCGGCCGGGGCAGGCGGCCCGGCCGGGCGCACCCGGGTCGGGTTCGGCCTCGCCGATCTCGGCCGGCTCCAGCGCGCCGTCGCCGACATCGACCTGACCGCCGTGCGCGGGCCGTTCGCCCGGATCGTGCGCTCCCTGCGCGCCGAAGGCGTCGTCTTCTCCGACCGGCGGGCGGTGAAGGCGCAGAAGACGTTCGCGGCCCGCGCGCTGCTCGCCGGCCGCGCCGCCGCCGAACTCGTCGACCTCGCCCCGCTCGTCCACCTGTGGACCAGCCCGCGGGACGAGCAGACGATACGCCGGATCGTCGCCGACGCCGGCGTGCCCGTCGACCGGCCCGGCCGTACCGTGCGCAGCTTCGGCGAGCTGCGGATCGACCTCGCCGAGCTGGCCGGCCAGCGTGCGCGGGTGACCGGCGCCGAGGAGTTCCGGGAGCTGCTGCGACGCGGCCAGCGGCTCGTCCTGGAGCTGCGCCGCGACCATCCCGACGCCCGCGACCTGCTCGCCAACGTCCAACGCCACCAGCGGGAGACGATCGCCATCTACCGGGAACGGTTCGCCGAGGAGGAACTGGTCGATGTGTAACCCGCGCCGGGTCCGCGTCCGCGCCGCCCGTGACCTCAGCGACGCCTGGGAGCAGGAGGTCCGCCGCCAGGTGACCCGGCGCGGGCAGGCCACCGGCGACGCCCGGATCCGCGAGCCGCTGACCGCCGGCATCGGCGCGCCCACCCTGGCCGCGCTGACCGGAGTCCTCGCCCGCACCGCCGGGTGGGAACGTGACGGCGAGTCGTTCCGGCACGCCCTCGACGGTGGCTGGCTGAGCTACCACCCCGCCACCCGCGAACTGGAGATCGTCGCGGAGGCCGTCGCCGAGGTGACGGCCTCCGGCGAGGCCAGCGCGGTCGTCCGCGGGCAGCTCGCCGAAACCGTCGAGGCCGAGGGCGAGGGCATCTACTACGACGACAACTACGGCGGCCGGACGCAGCGGTACGCCCGCCGGGAGGCCGCGCGCAACGCCGAGCGGGCCGTCGACGCCCAGGTCGAGGCGCTGCTCGCCGCCGCCCGGCAGCAGGCCGACAGCGCCGAGGGCACCGCCGTGG
>NZ_CAAAFS010000213.1:0-4605 GCF_900634755.1 Protofrankia symbiont of Coriaria myrtifolia | reverse complement strand
GCCGTGGAGGCCGCCGCCGCGGCCCGCGCGGACGCCGCCCTGGCCGAGGCCGCAGCCGCCCGCGCCGAGGCGCTGCGCCGGGAGGCAGCGAAACGGCTGGTCACCGTCGGTATTCAGGGGCGCAACATCTTCCACCAGGCGCTGGCCGGGGCCTACCGGGACGCGATCCTGGCCTACGCCCGGGCCCGGCACGCCGAGGGCATCACCTGGTCGGAGAACAACGGTGTCCTCGACATCGAGTTCGAGCTACGGATCTGATGGCCCGGCCGGATTCCGGCCGCCAGGCCACGGATCGCCGCCTTCGATTCTCGATTTCAGGTTCTGGGCTCCGGACCATGAAGCACGGCCACGACAGACCACGACCGACGAAAAATGATTTCGGGACACGGATTACGGGATTCGGGGGTGGGGCATGCGGGTCCGGGTGAAGTTCCGTTACCGCGCCGACACCGGTGAGGTCGAGGTGTTCCGCGTCGAGGACACCGGCGAAGGTGTGCCCGTGGCCGACCACGACGCCCGCCACGATCGGATCACCGCCGACGTCGCCCGCATCGTCGAGAACAACGCCCTCATCGAGCAGGAGGCCCCCATCGAGCAGGAGGCCCCCGCCGAGCAGGAGGCCCCGCGGCCGGTACCGCTGGTCCAGGAGCGGCAGGCCAGGCAGCGGCCCGGCGAGCGGGAGTCGTCGACCGGACGGGCCGAACGAGGGCAACGGCTCCATGACTGACCGTGTGCTGCTCGAGCGGGCCGCGAGCTGCTACCTGCGGGCGGGGCAGATCGTCGAGGCCGCGCGCTGCTACCGGGACGCCGGCTCCTTCCAGCGGGCGGCGGAGCTGGCCATCCGGATCGGCCGGTACCGGGACGCGGTCGCCGACTGTACCGCGGCCGGTCTCGTCCACGTCGCCGCGTGGCTGCTCGTCCACAACCTGGACGACCCGGCCGCCGCCCGCGCGTCCCTGCCGGCCGCTCCTGGCCCCGACCCTGATCATGATCCGTTCGGGCCGCCGTTCGGGCCGCCGTTCGGATACACGGCCGGTTCGGCCGGCACGGTAGCTGGTTCCGTTGGATCGGTGGCCGGTGCCGTCGAGCCGATGTCCGGTTCCGCCGCCGGACCGGTGCCCGGCGTTGCCGGGACGATGGGGGGACCGGCAGTTCCGCCGGTGCTCAACGTCATGTCGCGACGGCTGGTGCTGGCCCGTTGCGACATCGCCGAGGGGCTGCCCACCCGGCGCATCCTGCCCGTGCTCGCCGATGTCCAGACGATCCTGGCCGAGCCGCTGGCCGGCGAGCCCACCTGGCCCGTGACCGCGGCCGACCTGCGGATCGAACGGTGGGCGGTCGCGCTGGCCGAGGCCGCGCACCGCTACGACCAGGTCGCGCTCGTCTTTGCCGCGGCTGTGCGGGGACGGCGTACCGGCACGGAGCAACGGTGGGCCGAATGGTCGCTGCGGGTCCTGCACACCGAGCTTGTCCTGCCGCCCGTCGTCGCGGGGTCGGTCGCCGCATGGCCCGCGACCAGCCCGTCCGCGAGATAGCCGATGGCTCTGGGACCTGGCAGTCCGGCGCCCGGCCAGGGGCGGCGTCCGCGTCCTTTCGCCGGGCGGGAGATCCCGCCGGCAGCGGTGGCCGGCTTGCCCGGGCCGGCTGGCCCGGGGCCGGCAGCGTCCCTTGCCGGCAGGTTCGGCTCCGCCTCCGCGGCGCTTGTGTTCGCTGGTTCACTCGTGGCGACCGGGCATGGCGAGAGCATCCAGTTCCTCCGGGCCGACGGAGCGGCCCCGCCCAGGACGCCCGCTCCGACCGGGACAGCCGGCCCGCCCGGCGCCGACGGATCTGCCCTGACCAGAGCAGCCGGCCCGGCCAGAGCAGCCGGCCCGGCCGGGCCGGGCGGATCCGCTCCGGCCGCGGCCGGGGCTGGCGGATCCGGTCCGGCCGGGGACTGGTGGGTCGCCGCTGACGTGGCCCTCGACCTGGGCCGGGAGCTGGTGTCGATCGCACATGGCCGGCTGTACGTCCATGCCGGCGAACGTTTCCTGCCCGACCGCGGCTGGGACGCCCCGCCGACCGCGTCACCGCCTGTGTCACCGTCTGTGTCACCGGCCTGGTCGCCAGGCGCGCCACCAGCGGCAACGCCGGCCACGGCGGGCGACGATCGTGGGTCGGTGCCGATGTCCGGGCTCCGTCCGGTGAGCGTCGTCGAGGTCGTGCGGACGGCCGGGCTCCACCCGGTGGCGGCTGGCCCGTCCGCCGAGGCGGTGGTGCTGGTACCGGGCTCGCAGGCCGGTGGGGTCGTCCAACGCGCCCTGGAGCTGGGGCTGGACGTGTGGTACCGGCCTGTCCGGCTCGTCCCGCTGTTCGACGACACCGCGCGGTCCGGCACTGCCACGGGCACGGGGCCCGGCGCCGCCGTCGAGCCGTCATGGTCCGCCGCCGGCGGGCGAATCATCATCGAACTACGACTTTCTGTGACGGATCCCAGGGTCTCCTGGGCATACGGGCGGAGCGCCGGGGCGCCTTCCCCGGCATCGACTGCGAGTTCGACTTCGGCATCGGCGCGGGGGGAGCCGCTGCCCGCGTCGTTGCTGACGGCGCTCGATCACGACCCGTTCGTGCTGGCCTGCCGGGTCACCGGAGGCACTCTGCTGGTCCAGCACGCCATGGCGTCCGCCCTGCCCGATCCGTTGCTCGCCGATCTGGTGGACGCCGGCACGTGGGTGCTGGCCGACGCTTCCTTCGGCTGCTGGCGGCTGGTCGGTCTCGGTGCGCCCGCGGACGCGGCCACGCTCGTCCGGCTCGCCGACGACTACCCGCTGGAGACGCCGGACCCGACCACATCGGCGGTGGACGGCACCTCCCTGGCAGCGGCCGGTGCGTCGCCGCGGCTGGCGGGGCGGCCGGTCGCGATCGTCCCGGGCCGTACCGGCGAGGCCGACACCGACGCGGCGCTGCTCGACGACGACGACCTCGCGGCCGTCCCGCTGCTGCTGGAAGGGCATCCGCTCGCCGAGACCGCGTTCGTCGTCCGCGGCCGGGACCGGCATCTGCTGCTGGCCCCCGGAGGTCTGCTCGAACGGCTGCCGGTCGGTGAGCCGCTGTACTGCCTCGGGCCCGGCCCGCTGTTCCTGCCGGTCGGCTACCGGACGCGCCCGCGGCTGCCCCCGAGCGCCCGCCGGGCCCTGTTCGGCGCCGGGGACGACATCGCCGTGGTGGCGCTGCCGGACCGGGCTGTCGCCTTCGACCTGCGCACCCGCCACCCGGTGTGGACGCTGTGGGCCGGCCCCGGCCCACAGCTGGACCTCCAGCTTCCCCCGGAGATCGAGGCGGCGCTGGCGGACGTCGACGCGCAGGTCGCCCCCCGGCCACCGGAGCCGGGGGGCGACCCGGTGCCGCAGCCGTCCGCCGACGGCCGGCAACGCGCCCGGGGGCTGTGGAAGAGGCTGCGCAACCACGCCCCGGAGGCGCCCTCGGCACCGCGTACCTGGCTGGATGACGCTCTCGACGCCGAATTCGCGGACGACTGGGCCCGCGCCGCGGAGCTCCACGAACGCAACGGCGACCCGCTGCGCGCCGCCCACCTCTACGAACGCGCCGCCCGCCACCCCGGAACCCGCACCTCCCGCGGAGACTCCCCGTGACCAACGGCCGCCTTGCGGCCCTCGTCACCGGAACGAGTGCTCAAGTGGCTGCCAGAGCAACCACTTGAGCACTCGTTATCGTGATCGTCTTTCTTTCCCGAGCACGTGGCTGAGGGTCAGGCTGGGAGGGTTTTCACCTCGTAGGCCGACAGCCGGCCGTCCGCGGTGATCAACGGGACGTTCAGTGCCTGTGCCTGCGCGACCAGGAGCCGGTCGAAGGGATCCCGGTGATGGTCCGGCAGTTCCGCCACCCGCAGCACGTGGTCGTGCTCGACCGCGAGCGGAATCACACCTGTGCGTCGTATCCGGTCCGGCACGTAGCCACGCGGCGGTTCGGGGAGGGCCAGCTTACCCAGCCGGTATTTGATCGAAATCTCCCAGCCGCTGGCGGCCGATAGCAGGATCTCGTTGGCGGTGTCGGCCAGCAGGTCACGGGTGTCCGCGCGCAGGCGCCGCGGCTCGGCGAGCGACCAGAGCCATGCCTGTGTGTCGAGCAGATAACGGCTCACCGGTAGAAGCTGTCCTCGATGTCGTCGGGCAGCGGGGCGTCGAAGTCGTCGGGGACGGTGAACCGCCCCTCGTCGACGCCGATCTCACGCACGCTCCGGGGGGCGAACGGGATGATCTTGGCTATCGGCTCGCCGCTGCGCAGGATGTCGACCTCCTGGCCTGCCGCTACGGCGCGCAGCAGTTCGGACAACCGGGTCTTCGCCTCGTGCACACCGACCTGAATAGCGGACTTAGCCATGAACTTAGTCTATCTCCGGGCTGGGGCAACAGAGCAACCGGCAGAGCGGCACCTCGCAGTGGCGGGTGCGCTGTCGGCCCTTCCGGACGGTGATGTCTTCCACGGTCATGCGGAGGAAGCGCGCTGCCGTCCCGTGGATACCTCCAGTCGTAGGCGAAAAACGTCATGGCAACAGCGTTTTCCACCTACGGCTTCCTGAGTTGTGGGGGCGAGGAGGGCGTGGAT
>NZ_CAAAFS010000212.1:0-7082 GCF_900634755.1 Protofrankia symbiont of Coriaria myrtifolia | reverse complement strand
TCACTGGTCGGGGCTGTCGCGACGGGTGCCGCTGGTTCGGTTGCTGGTCTGGTTGGGGCTGATGGGGGTTCGTCGCTGGGGGTGTGGGTGGTCAGCAGGCGCACGACATGGTTGCATGACTGCCGGCAGTGATAGCCGGTCCGATGCGGGGGCTACCGGTGGCAGCGGGTCCGTCGGTGGTGGTGGAGCCGGTGGTGGGCCAGCCGGTGAGGGTGGTCAGGCCCGCGAGCAAGGACAGGGGAGGCCACGCCCGGCGGCACCCAGCAGGACCAGCCCGGCCGCCGCGGTACGCAACGGCGCTCCGGCCGGATCGATCCGCGCGGGCACCCGCGGCCGCGGTGCTGGTACGCCCACCGTCCAGACCCGCACGGTGCCGTCGTAGCTGCCGGTGGCGAGCAGCAGCCGGCCGTCGCCGCCGGTCGCCCACGCCACCGACCGGACCCAGCCGATGTGGCCGGTCAGGACGGTTGGGGGCTCGACGACGGTCACCTCGTCCGGGGTCCATGGGGTGTCCCAGCGAGGAGCCGGTCTGGTTGGCCGCACGCTGTCGGGTGGAGGTGGGACTCCCGCGGAATCGCCCGTGCGGCCCACGGTGCGGGCGTGTGCGGTCGCCCAGGCTCGTAATGCGGCATCCACGGGTGGGACGGCGTCTGCGCGGCCCGCCGGGCCGTTTTCCTGTCGTTCGTCCACGCTGTCCCCCGTTACCCTGCCGGCGTCGTCACCCGTCGGGGCCGTCCCGCGACGATCAGCGTAACCCCGGCGACAACGGCCCATCCGACAACCGGCCCTGATGCCCCGTCCTGGCGGCCGGCCGGTGGATACCCCGAGCTGTAGGTGGAAAGTGTCGTGGCAGCAGCGTTTTCCACCTACGGGCTTCACGGCCGTAGGTGGAAAACGTCGTGCCAGTGACGGCTTTTACCTACGGCATCCCTTACGGCAGGCGGTCGTAGGCGGGCAGGGTCAGGAAGTCGGTGAAGGTGTCGGCGAGGGCGAGCTCGGTGAACAGGGCGCGGGCCTGCTCGAAGCCGGTCGCGTCGTAGCCCTCGCCGAGGGTCTGGCGGAGCGTGGCCAGCTCCTCGGTGACGATGCGTTCGACCAGCTCGCGGGTCACCGGGGTGCCGTCGTCGAGGACGACGCCGCCGCGCAGCCACTGCCACACCTGGGAGCGGGCGATCTCGGCGGTGGCCGCGTCCTCCATCAGGTTGAAGATTGCGACGGCGCCGGTGCCCCGCAGCCAGGCGCGCAGGTACTGGAGGGCGACGCTGACGTTGTTGCGCAGGCCCGCCAGTGTCCGCTCGCCGGGCGCGGAGGCGACGTCGAGGAGATCCGCGGCGCTGACCCGCACGTCCTCGCGGGTGCGGGTGAGCTGGTTGGGGCGCTCGCCGAGCACGCCGTCGAAGACCTCCCGGCACAACGCCACCAGGTCGGGGTGGGCGACCCAGGATCCGTCGAAGCCGGCCTCGGCCTCGCGGGTCTTGTCCGCGCGCACCCTGGCCAGGGCGGTGGCGTTGACCTCGGCGTCCCGGCGGCTGGGGATGAAGGCGGCCATGCCGCCGATCGCGTGGGCGCCGCGCCGGTGGCAGGTGCGCACCAGCAGGTCGGTGTAGGCGCGCATGAAGGGGGCGGTCATCGTCACCGCGTTGCGGTCGGGCAGGGCGAACCGCTCACCCCGGTCGCGGAACTTCTTGATGATGCTGAACAGGTAGTCCCAGCGGCCCGCGTTCAGCCCGGCGGAATGCTCACGCAGCTCGTAGAGGATCTCCTCCATTTCGAAGGCCGCCGGGATCGTCTCGATGAGCACGGTGGCGCGGATCGTGCCCCGGGGAAAACCGAGGGCGTCCTCGGCGTGGACGAAAACGTCGTTCCACAGCCGCGCCTCAAGATGGCTTTCCAGTTTCGGGAGGTAGAAGTACGGGCCCCCGCCGGCGTCGAGCTGCCGTTGCGCGCAGTGGAAGAAGTACAGCCCGAAGTCGAACAGGCCGGCGGAGACGGGCCGGCCGTCGACGAGCAGGTGTTTCTCGGTCAGGTGCCAGCCGCGGGGCCTGGCCACGATCGTGGCCAGGGTGTCGGCGAGGGCGTAGCGCCGGCCGTCCCCGCTGGTGAAGTCGATGGTGCGGTCCAGGGCGTCGCGCAGGTTGAGCTGGCCGGTGACCATGTTCTCCCACAGGGGGGTGTTGGCGTCCTCGAAGTCGGCCAGCCAGACCTTCGCGCCCGAGTTCAGCGCGTTGATCGTCATCTTGCGGTCGGTCGGCCCGGTGATCTCGACCCGGCGGTCGAGAAGGCCCGGCGGGGGCGGGGCGACCTGCCAGTCGCCCTCGCGGACGTCCCTGGTGTGGGGGAGGAAGTCCAGGTTCGCGCCGGCGGACAGCTGGGCCTGCACCTCGTCGCGCCGGGTCAGCAGCTCACCCCGCCGTGGGCCGAAGCGGCGCTCCAGATCGGCGACCAGCGCCAGCGCCGGGAGGGTCAGGATCTCCTCGAAGCGTTCCCCGACAGGGCCAGTGATCTCCACACCGGCGGGAACGTCGGGGAACGGGACGCCAGGCTCGGCCACACGCATCTCCAGGAATTCCAGGAATCTCGGACGACAGAAGAAGGTTTCGCGCGGTGGAACGCTTCGGTGAAGTTCTCGTCAGACCGTCGGTGCTCCCCGTTCCCGATGCTCCCGAGGTGGAGGTGGACGCAGGGGCAGGAATGAAGCGGTCACGAATCTATCGTGATCCGTTCGGCTACGCCGGCTGTGGCTGCTGCGGCTGCGGCTGCTGTGCTGATTGTGACTGGCGCGCCGCCTGTGGGCGGTGGGGGCGGGTGCGGACGGCGGCGCAGAGCAGGGCTGAGAGGGCCGCGACGCCTGCCATCACGTACCAGACGCGCTGGAAGGCGTCGAGCGCGGAGGCGGGGGACGGCGTGCCGAGGACGGCGACGAACACCGACACCCCGAGCACGGCGCCGAGCTGCCGGAACGAGGAGTTGATGGCGCTGCCGATCCCGAACCGGGCCGGTGGCAGCGACGCGGCAGCCGCGCTGCCGAGCGTGGGGAGGGTCAGCCCGATGCCGGCACCGGTGAGCAGGGCCGCCGGCAGCCAGTCGGTGACGTAGTGCGGGGTGGCATCGATCTGGGTGGCGAACAGCAGCATCGCCGCGGTGAAGGACAGCGCGCCGGGGACGAGGACCGCGCGGTGCCCGAAACGGTCGGCCAGCACGCCGGCCAGTGGGGCGGCGACACCGGCGAGCAGCGGGCTCGGGGTCACCGCGAGGGCGCTGCGCAGCACCGACCAGTGCCACACCGTCTGCAGGAAGATGATGTTCGCCAGGGTGACGGCGAAGAAGGCGGTGGCGAACGTCAGCATCCCGGCGTTCGCCACGCTGTAGGTGCGGACCCGGAACAGGCTGAGGTCGACGGCTGGCCGGGCGGCATGCCGGGTCCGGACGACGAACAGCGGCAGGCCGACCGCGGCGACGAGGAACGCGCCGATGACGCGGGGGTCGTCCCAGCCCCAGTCCGGCCCCTCGATGATGCCGAACGCGACGGCGCCGAGCGCCAGCGTCACGAAAAGGATGCCGAACGGGTCGGGGATGCCGGTGGCGCCGGTGTCCCGGCTCTCCCGCAGCACCCGCGCGCCGACCAGCGCAGCCAGCAGACAGATCGGCAGGTTGACCAGGAACACCCAGCGCCAGGACAGATACTGGACGAGCACCGAGCCCAGGACCGGTCCGCTGGCCGCGGCGAGCCCACCCATCGCGCCCCAGATCCCGATCGCGGCCGAGCGCTTGTGGGGCGGGAACTCGGGGAGCAGCAGGGCCAGCGACGACGGCACCAGGATCGCGGCGAACACCGCCTGCAGCGCCCGGGCGGCGATGAGCACGGCGGTGCCGGACGCCAGCCCGCAGGCGGCGGAGGTGACCGCGAAGCCGATCAGCCCGATCTGGAACAGCCGTTTGCGGCCGAACTGGTCGGCCAGCCGCCCGGCGAGGACGAGCAGTGCGGTGAGGACCAGCGCGTAGGCGTTGAGGACCCAGGCCAGGCCCGCGGTCGTGGTGTGGAAGCTCCTGGTGATCGACTCGAACGCGACGTTGACGATCGTCGCGTCCAGGAAGACGACAAACACCCCGATCGAGGAGATGGCGAGAACCGCGCGGGCGCGCCCGCTCCTCGGCGCCCGCCGCTCGTCGGGGGGCACCGGCGCCGCTTTCCCGCCGGGGGCCGCTGACGGCGTGGTCGCTGGCCCGGCCGCCGGCCCGCTCCGTGGCGCGGCCGGTGGCTTGGGGGCTGGCTCGGGTGGCTCGGGTGCTAACGTCACCACCGGTTCGACCACCGGTTCGACCACCGGTTCGACCACCGGTTCGACCACCGGTTCGGCTGACGACCCGCCGGGCGGACTGGGTGGTTCGGCGGGCTCGGCGGGTGACGTCACCGATGGCTCGGCCGCTGCCTTGGCTGGCGAGCCGGCCGCTGCCTCGGCCGGCGGCTCGGCCGGCGATCCGGTTGGTGGCTCGGCCGCTGCCTCGTCGGTAGTGGTCGGTACCGCTGGGTTGCTCACTGTTGCTCCTGCCGGTGGTGGAGACGGTCGACGGTCCTGTCGAGTTCAGTGGTGATGGCCGCGCTGCCGTAGCTGCCGCCGGGAACGGCGACACGACTGATCAGCGCGGTGCCGAGCCCGGCCATGCGCACGGTGTGGTCGACGAAGTCCTCGACCGGCGGCCAGTCCAGCTCGGGTTTGCTCAGCAGCAGCGAGACGCAGCCGTGGATGGCGGCCCACAGGCTCAGCGCGAGCGGGCGCGTCTCCCCGCGGAACACCCCGGCGTCCACGCAGTCCTGGACGGCCCGGCTCATCTGCCTGAGTGCTGCTCGGGCGGCCGTCGTCGCCGCGGCCGCTCCGGCCGCCCCGGCCGCACACCTCTCATCATGGGTGAGGGGTCGGCCCATCATCAGCAGCCGGTACTGGACGGGATGGTCGAGCCCGAACCGGACGTACGCCATGCCGCACCGGCGCAGGGCGTCCAACGGGTCCGTCACGCCGGCGGTGGCGGCGGTCAGCCGCTCATCCAGGTCACCCCAGACCTTCAGGCAGACGGCGTCGAGGAGCGCGGCCTTGTCGGCATAGTGCAGGTAGACCGATGGCGTCGTCACACCGACCCGGCGGGCGACCGCACGCACGGTGACGGCCTGTTCGTCCCCGGTTTCGACCAGCAGGGCCTCGGCCGCGAACAGGATCTCCTCGGCCAGTCGGCCGCCCTCACCCCGGCGCGCCCTCGTCCGCCCGGCTGACACCATGGACGAAGGTTGCCAGCGTCAACTTAACCTTGTCAACTCACGCTGTCGCTGTCGCTGTCGCTGTCGCTGTCGCTGTCGCTGTCGCTGTCGCTGTCGGCGGTGGCGGGAGCCGGTCCGGGGGCCGCTGTCGCGGCGGCCGTGCGCCCGGCCGCCGGGCGCGAGCCGATAAAAACGGGAACATCCCATAAAATCAGGAAGGCCTTGTGGCGAGGATCGGACGGCCGGTGGTGGGTGTTGCCGGTGCGTCGCCGATGACAGGCTTGCCCTTTTGTTCGGAAAAACGACGGAGTTGTTCCCGAACATCCGTCGCGGCGGATATCGACCTGACCGGGGTGTTCCGGCGGAATAGGCCGGTTGGCGCGCCGGGAACAGTGCGCTGATGCGTCTGTTGTCTCGAGTTGACGCTGCACGGTAGCGAAGTAGTTTTATTCCTACAAATAGCTGGCTCGAGCTGGAGGCGATCGTATGGAGCAGCAGCAGGCGCAGGAGCTGGAGCAGCAGCTGCGGGCGGACTGGGACCGGATTCGCCATCAGATTCTCGATCAGTTCGTCCAGGTCAGCACCGCGGATCTGGACGCCGCCGCCAGCGTCAACGATCTCGTACGGCGGATCGCCGACAGGTCACACCACACCGAGCCCTACGTCGAGACGCGGTTGCGTGAACTTGTCGCCGCCACGGTGTCAGCCGGGCAGGCTGGGCAGCCCGAGCAAGCTGGGCCTGAGCAGCCCGGGGAGCAGGCCGGGCAGGCCGAGAGCGGGGGTGAGGGGACGCAGCCGGGCGCCGAGGGCGAGGGCGCCCGGCCGGCCACGGCGGAGGCAGGCGGGCAGCCGGGCGCCGAGGCGGAGCAGGGTGGTGAGACGGGGGATTTCAGCCAGCCCTCCGAACCGCTTGGTGGGCCACGACAACCGTTCGGCGGGTCGGAGGACCCGCAGCAAGAGTCGTAAAACCAGTGGTGGGGCCGGTACTGAGACCAGTGGCAAAACCGGCGTCCGGACTTCTTCGGCTGATTTTCCCGGACTGAGCCCGGACCAGCTGGACCCGGGCTGGTGATTCCGGGTTTTCGTCCCAAGGAGGGTTCCCGGCGGTCCGTTCGCCGGGAACCCTCCTGCCGGGGGCTTCCGGCGGGGATTCCTGCCAGCGGCACAGAGGATTCCCCGGGAGCGGGTGAAGGGTGTCACGCCTCTTCTCAGGCGGCCGGCGCGGGCTACAGCGGGATGTTGTTGTGGCCGCCGCGGCGGCCGGCCGCGGCCGGCCGCTCGTCCGCGGAGGCGAAGGTCCGTACGAGGGTACGGCGGGTGCGGGCCGGGTCGATGACCTCGTCGACGACTCCGATGGACAGGGCGCGGTCGACGCCCCCGGCGACCCGCTGGTGCTCGGCGACGAGCTGGACGCGCAGCTCCTCGCGCCGCTCGTCGTCCGCGGCGGCGGCCAGCTTCCTGCGGTGCAGGATCCCGACGGCGGCCTCCGCCCCCATGACGGCGACCTCGGCCTGCGGCCAGGCGTAGACGGCGGTGGCACCCAGTGAACGGGAGTTCATCGCGATGTACGCCCCGCCGTAGGACTTCCGCGTGATCAGGGTGACGCGGGGCACCACCGCCTCGGCGAAGGCGTGCAGCAGCTTCGCGCCCCGGCGGACCACGCCGTCCCACTCCTGCCCGACGCCGGGCAGGTAGCCGGGCACGTCGACGACGACCAGCAGCGGCACGCCGAACGCGTCGCACATGCGCACGAACCGAGCGGCCTTCTCCGCGCTCAGCGAGTCCAGGCAGCCGCCCTTGCGGATCGGGTTGTTGGCGATGACCCCGACCG
>NZ_CAAAFS010000211.1:0-11237 GCF_900634755.1 Protofrankia symbiont of Coriaria myrtifolia | reverse complement strand
GGCCGAGACCGATGACGATGTTGGGCGCCCATCGGGGCTGCAGCTCCTCGAAGGTGTTCCATGGCCCGGCGCTGTCGAGGATCTCCAGCAGTAGCGGGCGGACGTCGTAGGCGCGCCGCGCCGTCGCGGGCAGCAGCTCGCGCAGGTCCCGGCCGTCGTTCACCGTGTCCGGGTCGAAACGGCCGGGCCGGGTGAGCAGCCCGGTGATCCGGCGGGCCCGGGCGAACGCGTCGTCCTCGGTGTCGACGGTGACGTGGACGACGCCGGAGCGGCGGCCATGCGCGTCGACGCCGCCGAGATCTGCCATGTCGATCTGTTCACCGGTCACGCTGCGTACGACGTCGGGCCCGGTCGCGAAGATCCGACCGGACGTCGACATGATCACGATGTCGGTCAGCGCGGGGCCGTAGGCGGCGGCGCCGGCCGCCGGGCCGAGCACCACCGATATCTGCGGCACCTTGCCCGAGGCCCGGGTCATGGCCGCGAACATCCGGCCGGCGCCGTCGAGGGACTCGACCCCGTCCGCGAGCCGGGCGCCGCCCGAGTGCCACAGTCCGATGACCGGCTGGCCGTCGCGCACCGCCGTGTCGATGGCGTCGACGATGTGCCGGGCGCCGCCGAGGCCGAGGGCGCCGCCCATCACCGTCGCGTCGGTGCAGTAGGCGACGACGGGGGCGCCGTCGATCCGGCCGCGCACGGCGAGCACGCCGGTGTCGTCGTCGGGGTGCAGGGCGGTCACGGAGCCGGTGTCCAGCAGGTGGGACAGGCGTGCCGCGGGGGCTCGCCGATCGGCCTGGATGTCGTCGGCGGCGGGCCTGGGAAGAGCGATCCTGGCAACGGCGTCCTCGGGACGAGCCGTCAACCCTGTCATCTCCAGCCTCCTCCTGGCGAACCCCGGCGCATCCGACGGGTTCGACGAACAACGATGAATGACGAACAACGACTAACGACCAACGGCGGGCAGCCAGTGGGTGGCGGACAGCCGATTGATGGCGGGCAACAACGAACGGTGAACGCGACGAAGCACGACGAACGACGAACGACGAAGCACGACGAACGACGAACATGACCAGCACGCCCCGCGGGGCTCGGGTGGCCGCCCCGGCACGGGCCGGACCGGGCGGCTCGCCGCCGGGGCCGGGCCCGGCCGCGCGGAGCGTGCTGGACGGGATCTGCGAAGATCAGTCGACGATCACCGGGAGGCGGTCGGCGGTCGGCCGCCACTCGTCCGTGACCGCCGTCGGCCGGGGGCCGGCCTCAGGCTCGAGGGGGTAGCGCAGCACGCTGCGGAAGTACGCGATCCGCCAGCCCCGCTCGGTGTGTACGACGACGCTCAGGTAGTCGCCGTTGGTGGTCGTCCCGTCCGACCGCAGCGCGATGTAGCGGCTGTGGGTCCGCACGGTCCCGTCCGCGTCGGTCAGGATCAGCGTGTTCACCGTCTGGTGGTCCGCCCCGTCCGGCTGCCGCTGGTCGAACAGCTCCCGGGCGGCGTCGATCCCGCGCAGGTGGACGCCCTCGCCGTAGCCGAGTTCGATCTCGACGTCGTCGGTGAAGATCAGGGGCAGGGCGTCGAGCTCGCGGCTGTCGTACACGTGCGCGATCAGCGCGATGGTCTGGTGGATCTCGGCGACGTCGGCGGCCGACAGTTTGCGGCTCATGCCGGGATCGCGCCGAGCTGCTGGAGGATGGTGAGCCGGTCCGGGGTGACGACGTAGTCGACGACCTTGCCGTCATGGAACGTGATCAGGCTGATGCTGGTGCCGTCGATGGCGTTCCCGGTGCCGGGCACACCCCAGACCTCGCCGGAGTGGACGCCCTGGATGCGCCAGAAGACCACGACCCAGTCACCCTCGGCCACGATGTCGGTGACGGTGGTCTTCAGGTCGGTGACGTTGTGCCGCAGGTCGGTGACGTGGCTGGCGAAGCTGTCGCGGCCGAACGTGCCACTGCCGGTGCTCCGGCTGGCGTCCTCGGCGAGGAAGTCGTCGAGCAGCTCCAGCCGGCCCTCGTTGACGATCTCCTCGTACAGGCGTCGGGCGATCGTCTTGTTCGCCTGGAGCCTGTCCGGGCTGTCCGCCGCGACGGCCGTCGCCGTCCCGGCGTGCTGGTCGGTGGTGGTCATAAATCGTTCCCTTTCATACATGCCGTTTTCTCGCGTGAATGTCGTGCGTCGGGCGCTGCCGCGCCGGTGTCACTGCATCGGCTCGCCGTCGTACGTCGGCGGCAGCAGGAAGCCGTTACTCGCGCTGAGGCCGCCGTCGCTGGGGATCACCGCGCCGGTGATGTAGGAGGACTCGGGGGTCGCGAGGAACCAGATCACCTGGGCCTGCTCGCGCGGGTCGCCCCACCGGCGCAGCGGGATCCGCCGGTTGATGTTCGCGAACAGCCGGGGATCGTGCTTCACCGGCGCCGTGCGCGGGGTGAGGGTGATGCCCGGTGCGATCGCGTTGATCCGGATGCCCTGGTAGCCGTAGTCGAGCGCGGCCGACCGCACCAGGTTGATCGCCGCCGCCTTGGTGGCGTTGTACGCCCAGGTGTAGGGGTCGCCGCGCAGCCCGGCGCCGGAGGCCGTCACGACGATGGCGCCGCCGCCGGCGGCCCGCAGCGCCGGAGCGGCGGCCCGGATGCCGAGCGCCGCGCCGCGCACGTTGACCGCGTGGACCCGGTCGAGCTGTTCGATCGCCCCGGGAGCCTCGATCGGCGGCGCGCCGCCGATGCCGGCGTTGAGGACAGCGGCGTCGAGGCGGTCGAAGTGCTCGAGGGCCAGCCGCACCGCCTCGACGTTCGCTTTCTCGGTGGAGACGTCGCCCTCGAGCGTCACGACGTTCTTGATGCCCTCGAGCTCGGCGAGGCCGGCCGTGTCGGGGTCCACGGCGACGACACCGTAGCCTCGTTCGGCGAACAGCTCCACGGTCGCCCGGCCGATCCCGGCGGCGGCGCCGGTCACGACGACTGCCGGAAGTGTCATGCTTGTCCCCTCTGTTGGTTGTCTACTGGTGACCCGGGGCCGTCGGCGGCGCGAAAAATGATCACGCTGCTTCTGGTCCGCCGGGTGGGCCGTCCGGGGTGTCCGCCGCGAGGCCGGTCCCGATGCCCGGCCGGTGCCGCGCGCTGCCTGGCTGATGCCCGTCCGGTGCCCGGCTGACGCGCGGTGTGGGACGCGCGGGCCGGGCCCCGGCGCGCGGGCTGGATCCGCTCATGGGCCGGTCAGGTCGCCTGGGCAAGCGACGCCAGCCACTTGGCCACCGCGGCGGCGGTCGTCCCGGTGTCCTCCTCAAGGATGGTGAAGTGGTCACCGGGGACGTCGATGATCTCGTAGCGCGGCGGGTGTCGGATGGTCGAAGGTCAGTGTGGGCGTCAGCGGGAGCCCGGTGGTGGCCGCGAGCAGGCCGCGGAACTGCACCGCCGCGATCGAGTCCAGGCCGAGATTCTTGAACGTGCGCCCGGTGCTCACCGCGGCCGGGTCGGTGTGGCCGAGCACGGTGCCCACCGCCGCGCGGACGAGGTCGAGCAAGACGGCGTCGCGTTCCCGTGGGGTGAGCCCGTCGAGCCGGCGGGCCAGCCGCGACGGGCCGGCGGGGGACGACGTTCTTGGCGCTGCGGGTACCGCCACGTCCGTGCCGTGGGTCGCCGTATCATGATCCGGAAAGATCTGCGCCGGTATGGATACATCAGGTAGATCGGTGGCCGGTGTCGCCGTGGGCGGCGCCGGGCGGGCCGCCGCGCCCCCGAGCCAGAACCGCCGCCGCTGGAACGGATAGGTGGGCAGGTCCGTCACGCGCGCCGCCGGGTCGATCGCCGCGGCCCAGTCGACGTCGACCCCGCGCACGTACGCCTCGGCCAGCGACGCCAGCAGCCGGCGGGGGCCCCCGTCGTGGCGGCGCAGCGTGCCCGTGACGAGGGTGTCGGCGTGCCCGGGGCCGGCGTCCGCCGCGATCCGCTGGATCGCCGGTGAGGACCGGGTGCGGTGTCATCTCGACGAACGTGCCGTGCCCGGCCGCGAGCGCCGCCCGCACCGCCCGGTCGACGTCCACGGTCTCCCGCAGGTTGCGGTACCAGTAGGCGGGGGTCAGCTCGGTGGTGGGCAGCCTGCCAGCGGTGACGGTCGAGTAGAACGCGACGTCTGCCGCCACCGGGGTGATGCCGTCGAGCAGTTCGAGCAGCCGCTCGCGCACCGGGATGACCTGCGGCGAGTGCGAGGCGTATTCCACCGGGATCCGGCGGACGTCGACACCGGCCGCGGTCAGTGTCGCCACGAACTCGTCGAGGGCGCCGGTCTCGCCGGAGACGACCGTGGCGTCCGGACCGTTGATCACGCCGATGCCCGCGCGGTCGGCCCACGGCGTGAGCAGCGTGGCGACCTCGGCCGCGGGCAGCGGGACCGACACCAGCCCGCCGCGGCCGGTGATATCGACCAGGGCGCGGCTGCGCAGCGCCACCACGGCCGCGGCCTGTTCCAGGGTGAGCGCGCCCGCCACGTGCGCCGCGGCGATCTCACCCTGGGAGCTGCCGATCACCGCGTCGGGCTCGACACCGAAGGCCCGCCACACCGCGGCGAGGGAGACCATCACCGCGAACAGCGCCGGCTGCACCACGTCGACCCGCTCCAGCGACGGGGCGCCCGGGGCGTCACGCAGGACGTCCGGCAGCGACCAGTCGACATGGGGTGTGAGAGCCGCCGCGCACGCCTCGATCGAGCGGGCGAACACCGGGGAGGTGTCCAGCAGCTCCGCGGCCATGCCGGCCCACTGGGAGCCCTGGCCGGGGAAGACGAAGACGGTCCTGCCGCGCTCACCCACCGACCCGCGCACCACGCCCGCGGCCGGTTCGACGGCGACGAGCGCGCGCAGCCCGACGGACAGCTCGGCCCGGTCGGCGCCGATCACCACCGCCCGGTCCTCGAAACGTGCCCGGGTCGTCGCCAGCGACAGCGCGATGTCCGCGGGATCGCCCCCGCCGCCGGTGCTGTTACCGTCGGCGCCGCCGTCTCCGCTTTCAGCGTTCTCAACGCTGCTGCCGGTGCCGCCGGCGGGGGGGTCGGTGAGCAGCGCCAGCAGACGGCCGGCCTGGGTGTCCACCGCGTCCACGCCACGCCCGGACAGCACCCACGGCACGACGCCGCGTACCGCGGGCTCACGGCCACCGTCGGCGTGTGCCGCGGGCTCACGATCGCCGCCGGCGCGCGCCGGCGGGACCGACGAGGCTTCGGCCGCCCCGGATCCTCCGGCCGCTCCAGCTGCCCCAGCTGCCCCGGCCGCCCCGGCCGCCGTGGGCCGTGCGCTGGGCGCCTCGCCCAGCACGACGTGGCAGTTCGTCCCGCCGACTCCCCACGAGCTCACCCCGGCCAGCAGCGGCCGGTCGTCGTGCGGCCAGGGCCGCCGGGCGGTCACCACGCGCAGCCGCAGTTCCTCGAACGGGATCCGGGGGTTGGGCGTGACGAAGTTCAGGCTCGGCGGGAGCACCCGGTGCGTGATCGCGAGGACCGTCTTGACCAGGCCGATGATCCCCCCGGCGCCCTCGAGATGGCCGATGTTCGTCTTCACCGACCCGACCAGCAGGGGGTCGTCGGCGGGCCGGCCGACACCGTAGGCGGCGCCCAGCGCGGACGCCTCGATCGGGTCCCCGACCGCGGTGGCGGTGCCGTGCAGCTCGACGTAGCGCACGTCGCGCGGGTCGACGCCGGCGCGGCTGGCCGCCGCGCGCACCACGTCCCGCTGGGCCTGTGCGCTCGGGACGGTCAGGCCCGCCGTGGCGCCGCCGCTGTTGACCGCGCTGCCGCGGATCACCGCGTGGATCCGGTCGCCGTCGGCGAGCGCGGCCGCGAGCGGCTTGAGCACGACGACCGCGCCGCCCTCGCCGTGCACGAAGCCGTTCGCCCGCGCGTCGAAGGTGAAGCACTGCCCGTCCGGGGACAGCCCGCCGAAGCGCTGCGCGCTGACAGCCGTCTCGGCGGTGAGATTGAGGTGGACGCCGGCGGCCAGCGCCAGCTCCGACTCGCCCGAGCGCAGGCTCTCGCAGGCCAGGTGCACCGCCACCAGCGACGACGACTGGGCGGTGTCCACCGTCAGGCTCGGGCCGCGCAGGCCCAGCAGGTAGGACAGCCGGTTGGCGATGATGCCGCGGGCCAGCCCGGTCAGAGTGTGCCGGGTGACGGCGTTCAGACCGTAACGGTGGACCAGCCCGGCGTAGTCGCTGGCGATGGCGCCCACGAAGACGCCGGTGCGGGTGTCCGCCAGCGCGGCCGGGACGACGCGGGCGTCCTCCAGCGCCTCCCAGCCGAGCTCGAGCACGAGACGCTGCTGCGGATCCATCGCGTCCGCCTCGCGCGGCGAGATGCCGAAGAACTCCGGGTCGAAGTCCGCGACGCCGTCGAGAAAACCGCCGCGCAGCGGGCGGATATCGTCCGGGATTCCCTCCCAGCGGCCGGCGGGAACATCCGTGACGGCGCTGCGCGCATTCTCCAGCAGTTGCCAGAACTCCCCGGGCCCGACCGCCTGGGGCAGTCGGGCGGCCAGCCCGACGACGGCGATGTCGGACGGCGTCTCGGCATGCGACATCTTGGGTGTCCATTTCCTCTCGTAAACGGCCGGCGCGGCCGGATGCCGGGGTGGCGGCTGGCCGCGCTGGCCGAAGGCGGCGCGATCGCGTTCGTTGTTTCGCGCGGTGCCGGGACCCGGATTTCGGGAAGATCTGGTGTGGCTGCCGGGGACCGCGGAGGGGCTCGGGGACGAGCCGCATGGTGTGGATCTCGATGAACGGGTGACGGCGGGGGGCCGTTCGAGCGGCGGGCGGGCCGGCCGCGCGGTCAGCCGGCCCTGCCCCGCCGCGCGGTCAGGCCGGCCCCGGGCACCGGGACTGTCAGCGCGGTTGCGGGTTCCCGAGGCGACAACAACGCTCGGCGCAGGGGAGACCGTGGTGGGGACAGCGTGCGGCGCGGGGGCGGCTGGAGCGGTGCGGTAGCACGCTGTATCACACCCTTTCGTCTTCGTCCGCGCCTACGTGTTCCGCGTTCGTCCCGTCCACGCACACCTGACCGGGGCGTCCGGACACGGCCTGCTGCCGGCCGCGCCCGCCCTACGGGCGTGCGACGAACCGTACTTGGGTACCCACCGGTCCGTCAGGAGGGCCAGTATGTAGATGGTCCGCAGAAAAGCGCGCGGCGATAACCCCTATCGATACCCCTAGTCGACCCTTACCGTCATTGTGGTACAGCTCACACGGGATGTGCGGCCCATATTATGTGCCAGCTGCCCCGGAGAATAAAACGTTGGCCTCTGTGAGGCTTTTCCTCGGATGCCGGTCTTGCTTCCCGATGGCAGCCCTGATAGGGATGACGGAAACCAGGCCGGGTATTTTCGGGCGTCATCCGCCGGCCCGGCTGGCCGCCGGCAGGAAAGGACACCAGCCGTCATGACGCGACCCGGGGTGAGCGCAGGCGACGGTACTGGCAGCGGTACCGGTGCCGATCTGTGGATACGGCGGTTTCATCCGGTGGCGGATCCCGCCAGGCGGCTGGTCTGCTTCCCGCACGCGGGCGGCTCGGCGCCCTTTTTCTTCCCGCTGTCCCAGGAGCTGTCCGCGCCGGCCGGCCCGGGCCGGCGCGGCGTCGACGTGCTCGCCGTCCAGTACCCCGGCCGCCAGGATCGCCTCGGCGAGCCGGCGGTCACCAGCATCGCCGGGCTCGCCGAGGGGATCGCCACGGCCCTGCGGCCGTGGGCCGGCGAGCCGCTGACGTTCTTCGGGCACAGCATGGGCGCCGTCGTGGCCTTCGAGGTCGCCCTGCGTCTGCGGGCCCGCGGGCAGGACGGCCCGGTGCGCCTGATCGCCTCCGGCCGCCGCGCGCCGTCGAGGTACCGCCAGAGGCAGGATGTCCACGGCCGGGACGACGCCGGCATCGTCGCCGAGCTGCGCCAGCTCGCCGGCACCGACCCCCGGCTGCTCGGCGACGAGGAGATCCTGCGGATGATCCTGCCGGCGATCCGCGCCGACTACACCGCGGTCGAGACCTACCGGTCGGAGCCGGGCGCGGTGCTCCCCTGCCCGGTCACGGTGTTCACCGGCGACGCCGACCCACAGGTCACCCTCGACGAGGCACAGGCCTGGCGGGAGCACACCATCGCCGGGTTCGACCTGCGGGTCTTCCCCGGCGGGCATTTCTATCTGGCCGAGGACCCCGGGCCGGTCATCGCGGCCATCCGCGCCGAGCTGGCGGCGCGGGCCCCCGCGGTACCGGCGTCCGCCGTGCCGGCTCCCGCTGTGCCGGAGCCCCCCAGCCAGGCGGCGAGCTCGCGCACCTCGGCGCGGTAGAGCGTCGCCGGGTCCGCCACGTGGGGCCGCAGGTGCCCGTTGATCTCGAGTGCCAGTAGCCCGTGCAGCCGGCCCCAGATCCGTAGCGACAGCGCGACGGCCGCCGGTGGCAGGCCCGGGACCGCCGCGCGGGCCAGCGCGGCGAACGGCGGGGTGAAGTCGGACCAGTCGTAGTCGTCCGTGCCAGCGCCCGTGCCGTCCAGGTCCGCCCCGGGCGCGGACATCCGCTCCCGCAGGCCCGGCCAGGCGGTCTCCACCAGGCGCAGCAGCACGCCGCACGCCTGCTGCTCCGCCGAGGACGCGTCGCCCTCGGTCGGGAAGCGGTAGCCCGGGATGGGGCTGCCGTAGAGGAGCTGGTACTCCTGCGGGTTGGTGACGGCCCACTCGCGGTAGGCCATCGCCACCGCGACCAGGGCGGCGCCGGGATCGTCGGCGGGCGCCGCGGCCCGGACGGCCTCCAGGCGCCGCGCCACCGAGGTGTAGATGTCGGTCACCAGCGCGGTGATCATGTCGTCGCGGGTGTCGTAGTAGCTGTACAGCGCGCCCGCGGTCATGCCCATCTCGCGGGCGATCGCCCGCAGCGACAGCGCTGCCGCGCCACCGTCGGCCATATGGCGCAGTGCGATCGCCTTGATCTCGAGGACCGTCTCGGCGCGTAGCCGGTCACGGCGCCGAAGCATGCGATCTTCCACCGTTGGCAGTTTACAGCGCTTGTCTCCTACGCTGCGGCCAAACATTGATAGCCGTGTAGTCTTTGAACATCGTACTGTCGCGTCAGTTGGCCCGGACGGTCATCGCCCCACGTCGCCGTACCTCGCGCCGTCCCACGTCACGCCGTCCGTCCGGGCTGGTCCCCCGTGTCAGCCGTCGCCTCGAGGAACCCGAAGAACCGAAGAACCCGAAGAAGAGGAAGGGGCTCGCCCCATGACTGTCCCCGCAGCCCCCGGGCTGCCCTATCAGCGCGCCCGGCTCACCCTCGCGCTGCTGGCGTTCGCGCAGTTCATCGTCGCCGTCGACTACAACATCGTTTATGTCGCGCTGCCCGACATCGGCGTCGAGCTCGGCTTCACCTCGCAGTCGATCCAGTGGGTGGTCAGCGCCTACGCCGTCGCCTTCGGCGGCCTGCTGCTGCTCGGCGGACGCGCCTCCGACCGGCTCGGGGCGCGCCGCGTCTTCACCGTCGCGCTCTTCGTATACGGCCTGTCGTCCCTGGCCGGCGGGCTGGCGTCGACACCCGGCGTGCTCGTCACCGCGCGGACGGTGCAGGGAATCGGCGGCGCGCTGCTGTTCCCGGCGATCCTCAAGCTCATCAACACCATCTACGAGGAGGGCACCGAACGCACCCAGGCCCTGGCGGTGTGGAGCGTGGCGGCCAGCGGCGGGCTCGCCGCCGGGGCCCTGCTCGGCGGGCTGCTCACCGACTGGTTCGGCTGGGAGTCGGTCTTCTTCGTCAACGTCCCGCTCACGGCCGTGGCCCTGCTGGGCGTCTCGCGCCTGCTGCCCGCGGACCCGCCGCGGGCGCACGGCCTGAAGGGCTTCGACCTGCCCGGCGCGCTGATCGCCACCGCCGGTGTGGCGCTTGTCGTCTTCGGCCTGGCCTCCGGCTCGGAGGTCGGCTGGACGGCCACCCGCACCACCTCCTCGATCATCGTCGGGGCGGTCCTGCTGGCCGGGTTCGTCCTGGTCGAGCTGCGTACCCGGGATCCGCTGGCCCCGCCGCGACTGTTCCGGCAGCGCACACTGGTGATCGCGATGCTCGCGGTGCTGCTGCTCGTCGGCAGCCTCGCCGGCGAGTACTACCTGTTCACGACATACCTGCAGAACGTGCTTGACTTCAGCCCGCTCCAGGCCGGGCTGGCGTTCCTCCCGCTCACCGTGATCTCGATGGTGGGCGGCGCGGCGGCCGTCACCCTGCTCACCCGCTACGGGCTGCGCACCACGATGGCCGCGGGCCTGTTCGTCGGCGGCGTCGGTATCGCGGTCGTCACCGCCGGGGTGTCGGTGGACGGCTCGTACCCGGCCCTGCTGCCCGGCCTGCTGCTGTGGGGCATCGGCGGTGGGGTCGCCTTCACCGCGGTGTTCGTCGCCGCGTCCGCCGGGGTGGCACCGGCCGAGCAGGGCGTCGCCAACGCCCTGGCCTCGACCTTCCAGCAGATCGGCACCGCGCTGGGGCTGGCCGTGATCGTCGCGGTCGTGACGGCCCGTCCGCACGGGCCGGCATCGCTGGACGCCACCGCGACCGGGGTCGTGGACGCGCTGCGGGTGGGTGGCTGGGTGTCGGCTGCCATCTGCGCCGCCGGGACTGTGGTGGCTCTCGCGTTGGCCCGCACGCCCCGGCCGGCCGGGCAGCCGGCCGCGCAACCGGCCGGGCAGCCGGCATCCGCCCCGGGCGAGCCGGCCGACCCCCAGCACCAGCCCGTGTGACACCAACCCGCACAAGGTGACGGGGCCGCGACCGGACCTGTCCCAGCTGCCGTCCCCGCGGGTCCTCCTGGGCTGGCCCGCGGGGACGGCTTCGTTTTTCCGCCCGGTTCTCCGGCCCCGGCCCTGGCCGCTGGCCGGCCCGCCGGTGGCGCCGCTCGGCGGTCGGCGGTTGATGGTCGGCGGTCGCTGCCTGGCAGTCGGAACGGTGTGGCAGTCGGGACGGTGTGTTCACCGGCCCCGTGCCCCTTCCTCCGCCTGGCCGGGCTGTCGCCGAGATGACGGGACAGCGGGTACCGAGATACCGGTATGGCCGCCGATATCCCCGGTACGGTTTCCTGGAGCCTCGTTCTTTCCGTGGTCTTGTTCTTCCCGGAGCGCCGTTCTTTTCCGGGACAGCCCCGGCCTGTCCGGTACGGCCGCCCGGACCGCCGCGTGAGCGGTGTTCCGTGGGCGGGAGGGCCACCTGGGCGGGAGCGTCACTTGTGGTACTCCCGCCACCGGTACCC
>NZ_CAAAFS010000210.1:0-4455 GCF_900634755.1 Protofrankia symbiont of Coriaria myrtifolia | reverse complement strand
ACCTGGGCGGGAGCGTCACTTGTGGTACTCCCGCCACCGGTACCCGGCGCGCCCGGCACGCCGCGTATCTGTGCGGCCACGGGGCAGTCCGGCCGGTGGGCATTCCGGTACCGGTATTCCGGCAGCGGTCATCGGGCCGGCGTCACCAGGGCCGGTAACACCGGGTCAGCATCCGTGTTCTGCCGGACGCGGCTAACACGCGCCGGATTTGAAGTCAACCCGAGCCGACCCCTACTGGCACCCCGATATTCATCCGAATACCAACTATCGAAACCGCTGTCTGCCAGGACGGCGGATGTTGGACACGCCTATATGGCGAGCATCACATCGACCTTTTTCGCCGGTCGGGTTTGGGCTCGGCTAATGTCCCCGGCATGAGGTCGCGGGGGCATCGTCACGGCAGTCGGGGCATGGCTGTTCTGACGTCGCGTCTGACGTCGCGGCGTCACATCGACCTGTTGCGCGTCTCCAGCGCCACCTGTTCACACTGACCCGTACGCGGTCGTCTTTTTTCGTTCGGCCACGCGGCTCGGTGCCGCCGCCGGCCCGGTGGCCACCTCGTTTTCCGGCGAAGTCGTCGTCCCAGCACGAGGTCATCGTCCCGGTAAATGCCCCGCGTGCGCCGTAACCGGCCCGCCGCGCGGAATGCCAGCCGTCCCGCCGCATTCTCTCCCGCCCAGAACATCGGAGTGGCTCCATGCGTTTTGTCAGGCCCACGTACGCCCTCACCGGCGTCACCGTCACCGTCGCCGCGGCGCTCGTGCTGGGCGCCTGCGGGTCGTCCGGCGGGGGATCGTCCAGTCCCGGTGAGGCCGCGCCCAGCGCCGGCGGTTCGGTGACCTACGCCATCGACACCGAGCCGGTCTGCTACAACGTCCACGTCAGCCAGCAGGACATCACCGCCGAGGTCCAGCGCAACGTCGTCGACTCGCTGCTCTTCTTCGACGCCAACCAGAAGATCCACCCCTGGCTGGCCACCTCCTGGGAGACCTCCAACGACTTCAGGACCTTCACCTTCAAGCTCCGCGACGACGTGACGTTCACCGACGGCACACCCTTCGACGCGAACGCGGTGAAGGCCAACTTCGACCACATAGCCGACCCGAAGACGAAGTCGCGGTACGCCTCGACGCTCATCAAGACCTACACCGGCACCGAGGTCGTCGACCCGCACACCGTAAGGATCAGCTTCTCCGCCCCGTCGGCGCCGTTCCTGCAGGCGGCGAGTACCCCCTACCTCGGTTTCTATTCACCGAAGACGTTGCAGGAAAATGCGGACAAACTATGCACGGAAGGTCCGGCCCAGGTCGGTACCGGGCCGTTCACCGTGGCCGAGTACACCAAGGGGCAGAGCGTCAAGTTCGTCCGCAACCCGAACTACAGGTGGGCACCCGACGGCGCCGCGAACAAGGGGGCGGCCTACCTGGACGCGCTGACCATCCGCGTCCTGCCGGAGGACTCCACCAGGGTGGGTGTGCTCACCAGCGGACAGGTCGACGGCGCCCGCGCGATCCCGCCGGCCAACGTCGCCACCGTCGAGGCGAACAAGGAGTTGGGCACGGTGCGCCTGCAGGCCGCCGGCGGCACTACCAGATCTACCTCAACGTGACCCGGGAGCCCCTGACCGACCAGCGGGTGCGCACCGCGATCCAGCGCGGCATCGACCTCGGCAAGGACGTTCAGGCCGTGTACTTCGGCCAGTACCAGCGGGCCTGGAGCCCGTTGGCGCCCAGCACCCCGTCCTACGACAAGTCGCTGGAGAACACCTGGCCGTTCGACCAGGCACTGTCCAACCGGCTGCTCGACGAGGCGGGCTGGACCGGGCGGGACGCCGGTGGCTACCGCACCAAGGACGGCAAGCGGCTGGCCGTCGTCTGGCCGCTCATGCCCGCCGAGTACATCAAGGACCAGCGGGTGGTTCTCGGCCAGGCGATCCAGGCCGACCTGAAGAAGATCGGTATCGATCTCCAGCGCCCGACCTTCGACATCGGCACCTTCGTCACCAAGGGCTACGCCGGTGAGTTCGACATTCTGGACTCCAGCTGGGCGCGGCCCGAGCCCGACATCCTGCGGCTGTTCTTCAACAGCACCAGCTCGGCGGCCACCGGTGGCCAGAACGCCTCGTTCATCAGCGACCCGCAGCTGGACGAGTGGACCAACGCCGGTGCCGCCACGCTCGACACCAAGATTCGTGACGATGTCTACGGCAAGACCCAGAAGCGGGTCATCGACCTTGCCGCGTCGGTCCCGGTCTACGTCCCCACCACGGTTGTCGGGGTCTCCAGGCAGCTGCACGGGGTGGCCTTCGACGCGAGCTCGTGGCCGCTGTTCCACGGCGTCTGGACCGACAAGAAGTGACGGACGAGAAGTGACGGACGCGGGGCCGGTCGGGTCACTCCCGGCCAGCGCGGGTCCGGCCGGAGGTGACCTGCCCGGCCAGAGGGCGCCTGGTCAAGGGGAGCCTGGTCAGAGGGATAGCGGTACGGCTCGCGGCGGCGCTGGCGGTGCTGTTCGGGGCGGCGACGCTCGCCTTCGCGGCGCTGCAGCTCGTCCCGGGCGACCCGGTGGCGGTGCTGCTCGGGCCGTCCACCACCGCCTCCGCCGAGGTGCGGGCGCAGATCCGCGAGGACTTCGGGTTCGACCGACCCGTCGTGGTGCAGTACGCCTCCTACCTCGGCCATCTGCTGCGCGGGGACCTCGGTGAGTCCTACCAGCTCCAGCGTCCCGTGGCCGAGCTGATCGACAGTCAGCTCTGGCCGACCGTCCAGCTCGCCCTGGCAGCGGCCGTGCTGGCCGTCGCCGTCGCGGTGTTCTCCGCGGTGACGACGGCCGGGCGGCCGCTGCCGCGCGCGCTGGCCTCCGCCTGGGAACTACTGGCGGTGTCCACGCCGTCGTACTGGCTCGGCATCGTTCTGCTCACGTTCTTCTCGTTCCGGCTGACGATCTTCCCGGTCGCCGGGGCGGAGGGCTTCGCCTCCCTGGTCCTGCCCGCGATCACCCTGGCGCTGCCGGTCGCCGGAGTGCTCGCGCAGGTGCTGCGCGAGGGCCTGGAGACGGCGCTGGCCCAGCCGTTCGTGGTCACCGCCCGGGCCCGCGGGCTGACCCGCACGGCGGTGCGCTTCCGGCACGCGCTGCGCCACGCGGCGGTGTCGCTGGTGACGCTGACCGGCTGGCTGACCGGCACGCTGCTCGGCGGCGCGGTGCTGGTCGAGGTCGTCTTCGCCCGCCCCGGCATCGGGACGCTGACCCTGCAGGCGGTGTCGAACAAGGACATGCCGGTAGTGATCGGTGTCGTGTTGATCTCTGCCTTCGTCTTCGTACTGATCTCGACCGTGGTGGATCTCGCCTACCTCGCCATCGACCCGCGACTGAGGAAGGGGTGAACCGACGGTGACCACGACCCAGCCTGGCCTGCTCACCGGCCCGGCCCCGGCCCTGACCGCGGCCGGTCGGGCCGCCAACCGGTCGCGGCGGCGCAGACGGCTCTCGCGCGTCGGCGTCGCCCTGGCCGGGGCGCTGCTCGTCCTGCTCGCGCTGGTCGCGATCGCCCCGGGCCTGTTCACCGGCCGGGCCCCGAACGAGACCGACCTCGCCCAGACGATGGCCTCACCCAGCGGCGCGCACTGGTTCGGCACCGACCAGCTCGGCCGGGACGTCTTCGCCCGGGTGCTGCACGGCGCCCGCACCTCGCTGCTGGTCGGCGTCGGCTCCACGGCGTTCGCGCTGCTCGGAGGCACGGTGCTGGGGCTGGCCGCGGCACTGTCCGGCCGGGTGGGCGACCAGGTGCTGATGCGGTTCGCCGACGTCCTGCTGTCGCTGCCGTCCCTGCTGCTGGCCCTGCTGCTGGCCCTGCTGCTGGCCCTGCTGCTGGCCCTGCTGCTGGCCCTGCTGCTGGCCCTGCTGGCGGTGACGGTGCTCGGCACGGGGACGGTGAACGTCATGCTCGCGGTCGCGATCGCCTTCGTGCCCGGCTACGCCCGGATCGTGCGGGCGGAAGCGCTGGTGGTCCGCCGCTCCGGGTATGTCGAGGCGGCGGTCGGGCTCGGGTTGCCCCGGCCGGTGCTCGTCGCCCGCCACGTTCTACCGAACACCCTCGGCCCGCTGCTGGTCCTCGGTGCCGTCGGCTTCGGCACATCGGTGATCTACGCGTCCGGGCTGAGCTTCCTCGGCCTGGGCGCCGGGCCGCCGTCACCGGAATGGGGAGCGATGCTCTCCGAAGGCCGTTCCTTCCTGGCGACCGCGTGGTGGATCGGGGTGTTCCCCGGCCTCGCGATCACCGTGACGGTGGTCGCGGTCAACATCGTCGGCCGGTTCGCCCAGCGGCGCTTCGCGGGGAGGACGTCGTGACCGGCCCGGCGGGCAACATCAGCCCGGCGGGCAGTACCAGCCTGGCAGGCAAGGAGGGCAAAGAGGGTAAGAAGCGCAAAACAGACAAGGCGGGCAGGGTGGGCAGGG
>NZ_CAAAFS010000209.1:16659-19625 GCF_900634755.1 Protofrankia symbiont of Coriaria myrtifolia | reverse complement strand
GGGTGGGCAGGGTGGATTCGGCGCTGGCGGAGTCCCTGCTGGTCGTGGACGGGCTCGACGTCACCTTCACCACCGGCGGCGCGGCGGTGCACGCCGTCCGCGACGTCTCGTTCACCCTGGACGCGGGCCGCTGCCTGGCGCTGGTGGGGGAGTCCGGCTCGGGCAAGAGCGTCACCGCGCGCACCCTCGTCGGCCTCACCGGTGAGAACGCCGTCCTCGGCGCGCGCCGGCTGCGCTTCGCCGGGGAGGACCTGGCCGCGTTCACCGAGGCGCGGTGGCGGGCCGTGCGCGGCCGGCGGATCGGCCTGGTGCTCCAGGACGCGCTGGTGTCGCTGGACCCGCTGCGCACGGTCGGCGCCGAGATCGCGGAGGTGCTGCGCACCCACCGGGTCGTCCCCCGTGCCGAGATCGACGCCCGGATGCTGAAGCTGCTCGACGACGTCGGCGTGCCCGAGCCGGCCCGGCGCGCCCGGCAGTACCCCCACGAGCTCTCCGGCGGGCTGCGCCAGCGGGCGCTCATCGCCTCGGCGATAGCCGCCGGCCCCGCCCTGGTGCTGGCCGACGAGCCGACCACGGCACTGGACGTGACGGTGCAGGCGCAGGTGCTCGACCTGCTGCGGCAACACAAGATCGACGGCGCCGCACTGCTGCTGATCAGTCACGACCTCGCCGTCGTCGGCGGGCTCGCCGACGACATCGCGGTGATGTACGCCGGCCACATCGTCGAACACGGCCCGGCCGAACAGATCCTCGGTGACCCCCGCCACCCCTACACCCGGGCGCTGCTCGACGCCGTGCCCGTCACCCACACCAAGGGCACCCGGCTCGCTCCCGCCGCCTCCCGCGGCCCGCTGCCGGGGCCGGCGGGATGCCCGTACGCGGACCGCTGCCCGCGGGCGGACGACCGCTGCCGCGAACGCCTGCCGGCCCGTGCCGTGCCCGCGGGCGCGCACCACCGGCACGACGTGCTGTGCTGGCACCCGTTCGAGGCGCTGTCCGTCGAGGTGCTGTCCGTCGAGGTGCTGTCCGTCGAGGTGCTGGCTGCCGAGGTGCTGGCTGCCGAGGTGCTGGCTGCCGAGGTGCCGCCCGCCAGGGCCCTGTCCGCCGGGGCGCCGTCGTTCGGCGCACCGTCCCCGGGGCCGGCAACGGACACCACGGCAACGGCGGAGGACTGGGCGAACACTTCTGGTACGGAGGGCGCCGCTGCCACTTCCGGTACGGCCGGTGCCGCCGGCGTCGTCCCCACTGCCGCTCTTGGTGCCGCGGTCGCGTCACCCCGGCCGGCGGCCCCGGGTGACGCGACCGGGGTGGGCATCCCGCCCAGGCCGCGGGTGGGCGCGGCAGCCACCGGCGAGGCGCTGCTGGAGGTCGAGGGTGTCTCCAGGCGTTTCCGCTCCCCGGACGGCACCTGGCGGGACGCTGTACGGGACGTGTCGTTGCGGCTGCATGCCGGCGAGACGCTGGGTGTCGTCGGCGAGTCCGGCTCGGGGAAGACGACCGTGGCCCGTATCGTCCTCGGCCAGCTTGAGCCGGACACCGGGACGGTCCACTTCGCCGGGCAGCCGTGGAGCGGGCTGCGAGAGCGTGCCCGCCGAGCCCGCCGCCGCCGCATTCAGGCGATCTATCAGGATCCGCTGGGCTCGTTCGATCCCCGCTACCGCGTCGAGCGCATCATCGGCGAGGCGGTAGCCATTGGTGGCGTCCCAGGGGACGCCGATCCGGCCAGAGCCAGCGCCCCGAGGGGCGCGGCCCGCCGGGCCCGGGTCGTGGAACTGCTCGACCAGGTCGGGCTGCCCGCGGACGTGCTGCGCCGCCGCCCGCTGGAGCTCTCGGGCGGGCAGCGGCAGCGGGTGGCGATCGCTCGCGCGCTGGCCCCCGGGCCCGACCTGATCGTCTGCGACGAGCCGGTGTCCGCCCTCGACGTGTCGATCCAGGCGCAGATCCTCGACCTGCTCGCCGGGCTGCAGCACGACCTGGGGGTCGCGCTGCTGTTCATCTCCCACGACCTGGGGGTCATCCACCACGCCAGCGACCGCATCATCGTGATGAAGGACGGCCAGGTGGTGGAGACCGGTGACGTCACCACGGTGTTCGCCCGGCCCGCGCACGCCTACACCAGGCAGCTGCTGGCCGCCGTGCCACGACCGGTCGGCGGGCGCGCCGCGCCGCCCGGCCCAGCGGACGCCGGACCCGCCCCGGGCGCGGCACCGGCCGCGGGCAGCCTGAGCGTGGTGTCACGATGACGGCCGTCCGGCGGTACCCGGCGCGGCGATGTCCGGCCTGTCGATGTCCGGACCGGCGCTGTCGAGGGCGTTGTCGGCCCTGGCGCCCGTGCTCTCCGCAGAGATGTCCCGACAGGTGTATCTCGAGGTAGGGGAGCAAAACCACTATCTTGGTGATAATAGTTGGAAAGTTTGAGGACCAAGTTTGAGGACCATCGGACGACATCAGCAACGGTGATCAGTGGTCAGCGACGAGCGCAGTCGCTCGCGTGCCAAGTCGGCGCAGCCGGAGGAAACGCAGCACCATGGGTACCGCAGCTCTGTCCGCCATCATGCCGCGATGGCCGGACGCGCACTCCACCGAGTTCGTTCCCGCCCTGGTGGAACGCGACGACGCCCTGCGATGCCTGGATGCGCTGTTCGCGGAGTGTGCCGCCTCCCGGGGCGCGACGGTCGTCATCGCCGGGGGAGCGGGTAGCGGGAAGACGGCGCTGCTGCACACCTTCATGGCGCGGGCCGCGCGGGCGGGCGCGACCGTGCTGGTGCGTGGAGCGTGATCTCCCGCTCGGGGTCCTGCGCCAGCTCTCCCGCGGCGGCCTACGGGCCGGCCCGCCGGACGGCACCGGCACGCCCGCCGAGCCCGCTGAGCCCGCCGGCCCCGCCGCACGCGGCCTGCTGCCCGACACGGCCTTTGCCATGCCACCCGGCCTGCCCGACGGCCCGGCCGGGGACGCCACCCCCGCC